>DATKHZ010000180.1:0-2301 GCA_035509995.1 Acidimicrobiales bacterium
TGGCGTCGAGGAGCAGCGCCGCCGTGGCGGCATCCACCTTCTTCGGCGGGAGCTCGACGTCCTCGGGCAGCACCACGGAGTCGAGGAGCGGGGCGGCGAGCCGCCCGGCCTCGTCGAGGCGGGTGATCCTCTCCTGGAGGAGGGGGACGAGCTCGAGGCGCTGCTCGTCGGTCGCCCCGGGGATCCAGGGCTCGAGCTCCGCGGCCAGGCGCACCGGCGCCAGCCGCCGGATGTGGAGGCCGTTGAGGGCGTCCAGCCGGCGGCCGTCGAAGACCGCGGGGGCCGGGTTGACCCGGTCGAGCGAGAAGCGCGCGACCAGCTCCTCGACGGTGAAGACCTCCTCCTCGGTGCCCGAGGACCAGCCGAGCAGCGCCATCGCGTTGACCATGGCCGACGGGAGGTAGCCGAGGCCGCGGTACTCGAGGATGTCGCGGGCTCCGCGGCGCTTGCTCAGCTTCTGGCCGTCCTCGCCGAGCACCACGGGCACGTGGGCGAAGCGGGGCGGCTCCCAGCCGAGTGCCCCATAGAGACAGAGGTGCTTCGGGGTGGAGGGGATCCACTCCTCGGCCCGGATGACGTGGCTCACCTCCATGGCGTGGTCGTCGACCACGTTCGCCAGGTGGTAGGTGGGGAACCCGTCGCTCTTGAGCAGGACCTGGTCGTCGATCTCGGCGTTGTCGAAGGCGATCGGGCCCCGGATGAGGTCCTCCCACTCGGTGCGGCCCTCGGGGATGAGCTGGCGGAGCACGGCCGGTGCCCCGGCCTCGATCTCCGCGGCCACCTCCTCCTGCCGCACCAGGCAGCGCCGGTCATAGCGGGTGGGGCGTCCGGCCGCCCGCTGCCCGGCACGCATCTGCTCGAGCCGCGCCGGCGTGCAGGTGCACCAGTAGGCGGCGCCCTCCCTGACCAGCCGGTCGGCCTCGAGCCGGTAGAGGGCGACGCGGAGCGACTGGACGTACGGATCGTGGGGTCCACCGACCTCGGGGCCTTCGTCCCAGTCCAGGCCCAGCCAGCGAAGGGATTCGAGGATTTGCATCTCGCTGCCGGGCTGGTACCTTTCCTGGTCCGTGTCCTCCACACGGAGGAGGAAGGAGCCTCCCGTGGCGCGGGCGGCGAGCCAGTTGAAGAGCGCGGTGCGCACGGATCCTGCGTGCAGCGCCCCGGTCGGAGAGGGGGCGAAGCGCGTCCGCCACCCCGGACTCCGATCACCTATTTCCATCTGTTCGCCCCGGTTGGCCTGTGGCGCAAGTTTCCCGTAGAGGGTGACGTTCTGGTGGTGCAGGCATAGCCGGCAAGTGTGAACCACGGCCTCGGCACCGGTGCAAGCGTGGGCTACCGGACCGAACGTGGTGGCGGGTCATGACAAAGCCTCTCATATCGACCACGCGGAGGGACTAGGGGTAGCCGTGAAGAAAGTCAGACTGCTCAGTGCCGGTGCGATCGCCGGCATGGCTGGGGTCATGGTGCTGCCGATGACGGCGCACGCAGACTCCGCTCAGCCCACGGGGACGGCGCAGGCTTCGGCCCTGCAGGTCTCGATCTCCCCGTCGGCGCTCATCTCGGCCGTGCCGGCCGTCGGTACTCTGCTCAGCCAGACGCTGGGTGGTGTCCTCGGCAACACGGACCTCAGCATCAAGATCGACGCCGCGAACGCCAACGGGATCCTGAACGGGAACCTGCTGGACCTTCTCTCGGGTCACGGTGACTCGACGCCGATCGACATCCAGTTCGCCCCGCTCCAGCAGGAGCTGGACACCCTGCAGAACGCCGTCAAGACCGCCCTCGGCGCGCTCAACGGCGTCACCAGCCTGCTCAGCGGCGCAAGCGGTCTGACCAGCAGCCTCGGCAACGGCGGCCTGCTCTCCAGCCTGACCGGCCTGCTCGGCGGCAACAGCAGCATCGTGGGCAACCTCACGTCGCTGACCAACCAGCTGCCGATCGTCGGCGGCCTCCTCAACGGCATCCTGGGTGGGACCGGCGGGAGCTCGCTGCCCGGGCTGACCGGCGCCCTCCAGGGCCTCGGCGTCAACCTCGGCAACACCCTGGTGGCGAACTACAACGTCCCCGGTGTGCCCAACGCTCCCACCGCGGCCTCCTCGGTCATCGCGACCCCGGCGGGCGCTCCGATCCAGCTGAACCTGGCCCCCTACCACGCTGACGCGGTCACCAACGCGCTGGCGCAGACGGCCGGGATCTCCGGTGCCCGCGCCTCGGCGGACAACAGCACCACCAGCCTTGCCGTCACCCCCAGCCTGTCGCTGCCGAACATCAGCGGCCTGCTTGGTACCGGTGGCTCGCTCG
>DATKHZ010000181.1:0-2622 GCA_035509995.1 Acidimicrobiales bacterium
GAAAGCGGCGAGGTGCTCGACGTCAGTCCAGACCGACATGTTGATAATCACGCCGGCGCTTTCGCCGGCGTCCCAGGTGAAGGCCTCCACGGAGGTGGCGTTGCCCTCCTCGGTCTTCAATCGCCAGATGAAACCGGGGGCCCGATCGGCGGCGGCGTTCACCGGGTCGAGGACTTCGACGAATGCCGCAAGCTGCGGGTGGTCCAGAGGTTCCCGAAGCCGCCCAATGTTGACCTGCGCCAGCTGCCATCCGCTCATACGCCAGTCTGTCATTAGCTTCGGACCAATCCTCATGGATCAGCGGTATCACCCTCGACATTGCCGGCGGCTCCGTCATTTACTGTCTTTGAACGACGACGGCGACAACCGGGCCGGGCCGCGTTCAACTTGGCTAGGTTCGCCTACGTTCGATCGGGCCTACCGGGCCGCGTGGCGGGCACACCCGCCCGCTGGCCCGGTCCGATGGTCAAAGCGTGGCGCACTGCCCGCTCTTGGAGGACGCCTTGTTGGCAACCCCGGCATCAGTCACCCCCGGAGGGGGCGTGTTGCCGGAGCAGGACAGCGACCCGCTAATGGTGTTCCCGGTCACCTCGGTCTCCAACCCCCCCAGCTGGGAGGGCCCGGTGCCGGAATTGTTGGTGACAGAAACCGGTCCGCTGATGGTGTTGCTCGCCAGCTCTACGCCGGCGGTGTTCCCGGACAGTGTGACCGAGCCCGAGATGGTCGACTTGGTACAGCCGGTGCCCGAGCCACCGCCGATCAAGACGAAGCCAGTGCTCTTGGAGACCGACACCGCTCCTGACACTGTCGCGCCGCACAGGGTGAAGCCGACCGCGCCGGTGGCCGTGATGCTCCCCGACACCTTGCCGTTGTCCACTTCGAGAGCACCGCCGCTGTTGACCGTGATGTTGCCAGAGACGGACCCCGTGATGAGCAGTGACTCTCCCGAGATGACCGTGAGGGAGCCGCTCGAGCCTCCACTGATTGTGTTGGTGAACGTGACAGTGTTCGTGAGGGGCTGGGACGTACTACCCGTGAAGTTGCCGTCGCCGCCGTAGGAGGCGGTGAAGCTCTGCGCGCCCGCCTGGAGACCCGAGACGGGGACCGTGACCAGCCCGCTCGCGGGAATGCTGGTGACCGTCTCGATCACCGAAGTGCCGTCGAGGAAGGCGATCGAACCTGTAGGCGTGCCGCCCCCCGGGTTGGTCACGGAGACCTTGGCCGTGAGGCTGACGCTCGTGCCGAACGCCGACGTCGCCGTAGCGGCGGTCAGCGCCGTCGTGGTCGAAGCCTTCTTGACGGTGTACCCCACGCTGGTCGAGGTGCTGGACGAGAAGTTGCCGTCACTGGAGTACACCGCTGTCAGGCTGGCCAGCCCCACCTTGAGGCTAGAGACAGATGCGGTGGCCACCCCTCCGCTCATCGTGCCGGTGCCGATGGTCGTGCCCCCGTTCATGAACGTCACCGTCCCGGTGGGTGTGCCAGCACCGGGGCTGGTGACGCTCACGGTGGCGGCCAAAGAGACGCTGGCACCGTACGGACCGAAGGAACCGGCGGTGGGCGCGGTCAGCGTCGTCGTGGTGGGAGCCTTCCCGACGTTGACCGGTAGGGCGGGATTGGGGCCGCTCGAAGGCAGGTACGATCCCTGCTCACCGGAGTAGCTAGCCGTGAAGGTGCTTGCCCCTACCGGGAGACCGTTCGCCAGCTGGCAAGTGGCCGTTCCATTGCCCGAGGAATCAAGAGCCTCGCCGGCGCAGACGGTTATGCTGCCGTCCTGAACAAAGTTGACGGTTCCATCGCCATTCGGCGGTGGTGGGGTCACCGTGGCCGTCAAGGTGACGCCTTGGCCGTACACCGACGACATGGGGCTAGCCGCGATCGTCGTTGTCGTGGGGTCGACGATTTCGATCGACGCACTGCTCGACGACGCCCCATAGTCGGGGTTTGCTTCGTCTACCGCCGGCTGCCCGCCGGGAGCGGGGATGCTCGACTGGCCGTAGTAGGCCACAACGGTGAATTGATCGCCGACATCGCCTGGAGGGACCGTGAAGGGTTGGGCGTCGGCGACGCCGCTGCCGTTGGTCTCGCCGGTGGTCGACGCCACGACGACGTTGCTGCTGGTGTTGTCGATGTCGAACACGACGGTCTGGAAGGGGAGCGCCGTTCCGCCTGCCGTGAGCGCGGCCGACAGCTGGTCGCCCGAGGCGTCGCCCGCAGTGCCGGAGATCAGTTCCGACGGCGCGGTGACCTGCAGGATGGTCGGCTCCGGCCCGATCGTGAAGCTCTCGCTGTACGTTGCGGCCTGGTCGTCGGCGTCGCCGGCGTAGCTGGCCGCGAGCGTGTACGAGCCTGTCGGCTGGTCGAGGGTGAGGGTCGTACTGGCCACACCGCTACCGTTGGTCACTGCGGAAGCGGACTGGTTCCCGATCTGGAAGGTGACGAGGTCGTTGTCGCCGGTACCGCTGCCAGTGTGGGGCGACAGAGTGGCCTCTAGGTCGACCGTGCTCCCGTAGGCGGCGGCGTCGATCGTTGAACCGCCGGAGGTGGCGCTCGCGATGAGGGTGTAGGTGTTGGGCGAGGGGGCGACCGTGCTCCCTGAGCTGCCGACGTTGTTGGCGTTGC
>DATKHZ010000182.1:0-4120 GCA_035509995.1 Acidimicrobiales bacterium
CGGAGTTCCTTGGCGAAGTGGCGACCGCTCCCCGCTACCGCTTCTTTTCCGTTCGAGACGAGTTCCCCGGGCTCTTTCTTGTCGAACAAGATGGCGTCCCGGTACCGGGAGAGCTTTATGAAATCGATTATGCGGTGCTTCGCGACCGATTTTTACCTGCAGAGCCGCCCGAACTCGAGCTGTCCATTATCGAGCTCGCGGGTGGTGCAGGAGCGCTCGGCATGGTCCTTCGCAAGACGGCCCTTGGATCACCGGGAGTAGTCGACATCAGTGCCCGGGGAGGATGGCGCTCGTACCGCGCCTAGGCCGGCGCCGCCGGCACCACCAGGTGAGCTCGCAGCGCCGACATCAGGACGCCGGCGGCCAGTGCGGCGGTCTCCGATCGGAGCACGTGCGGGCCGAGGCGTACATGGTTGGGGACAGCGTCCAGCTCCCGGTCGGTCCAGCCGCCCTCGGGCCCGATGAGCACAGTAGGCGTGGCCAAGGTGAGCGGGGTGCCGTCGGGGACGGCGAGCGCAATGCCGCTACGTGCGCTGGCTCCGGCTCGAGCACCGGCCCCGGCATCAGCATCGGTGCCCGCACCGGCACCGGCATCAGCAGCGGCGGCCCCGACGAGATGCGAGAGCTCCACCGGCCCCTCGACCGAGGGCAGCCAGCGCCGCCGGCTCTGCATGGCGGCCAGGCGCGCCACCTCTCGGAGGCGTTCCATCTGGCGCTCCGAGCCGCCGGCGTCCCAACGGGCGACGCAGCGGTCGGTGAGCATCACCACGATCCGGTCGGCGCCGGCTTCGGTGAGCTTCTGGACGGCCAGTGCGGGGTTTTCTCCCTTGGTGAGAGCAAAGGCGACGGTGAGCGTGGGTTTGGGCCGCGGCTCGAAGGTCGGGCTCTCGAGCGGCGACAGGTGGCTGCCCGCCCCGGCGGCCGCGGGGCCCGTGCGCCCCGCAGCTCCCGTACCGCCCGCCGCGCCCGTACCGCTCGCAGCGCCCGCGGTGCCCGCCCACGCGCAGAGCCGGTAACCTCCCAGGCCGTCGGACGCCGACACGAGCTCGCCGGCGCGCAAGCGGAGGACCCGTGCGAGGTGATGGACGTCCTTGTCGGAAAGTGCCGGCCGGTCGAGGTCATCGACGAACACGTGCGCCACCGCTTGGCGCATCTTTCCCCCTTATTTGAACGCGCCGCGGATGCGCGAGAGCAGCCCGGCGTCGGGGGGCGCAACTTCCTCGCCGCGGGCGGCGGCAAAGCGGCGCAAGAGCTCCTCCTGGGCCGCCGTCAGCGCCGTCGGTGTCTCGACCGCGACCGTGACGAGCAGGTCGCCCCGTCCCCGGCGCTGCAGGTGTGGCACCCCCTGGCCGCGGAAACGGAGCTCGTGGCCGGTTGGGGTCCCGGGGGGGATTGTGACCTCTTGGGGGCCATCGAGCGTCTCCACCATGAACTGGGCGCCGAGAGCGGCCTGTGCCATGGTGACCCGCAGGTCCGTGCGCAGGTCGACGCCGTCTCGGCTGAGCAGGGGGTGTGGCCGCACCCGCAGGTGCAGGTACAGGTCGCCCGGCGGCCCGCCACGTGGCCCGCTCGAGCCCCGGTTGGAGAGCCGCAGCGTGGAGCCGTCGTCGACGCCGGCGGGGACGTCGACGGTATAGGCGCGGTCTTCCATCCGCCGGCCCTGGCCCCTGCAGTCGGCGCACGGTGTCGGGATTTCCTGCCCGGTCCCGCCGCAGCGTGGGCACGGGCTCGAGGTGACCATCTGGCCGAGCAACGACTGCCGCACGCGGCGGAGCTCGCCGGTCCCCCTGCAGGTGGTGCAAGTGACCACTGTTGTGCCCGGGCTTGCCCCCGAACCCGAGCAGGTCTCGCAGGTCATCGCGGCCCGCACGGTGACTTCTTTCTCGGCCCCGAGCACGGCCTCGTGGAACTCGAGGTCGAGCAGGGCTTCGACGTTCTCACCCGGTGGGGGCCCCGCCTGCCTAGCCTGCCCGCGCCCAGCGAACGGCCCAGCCGCACCTCCGAAGAAGGCGTCGAAAATGTCGCCCAGTCCGCCGCCGGCGAACCCGGCGAACGGGTCGCCCGCCCGCTCGCCAGCGGAGCCGAACATGTCGTACTGCCGCCTGCGCTCCGGGTCCTTAAGGGACTCGTACGCTCGGTTGACGAGCTTGAAGCGCTCCTCGTTGCTGCCGGCGGCTGCCGGGGCCCCCGCGTGGCGGTCGGGATGGAGCTCCCGGGCGAGCTTGTGGTAGGCGCGCTTGATCTCGTCCTCGGTGGCGTTGCGGTTCACGCCGAGGACGGCGTAGTAGTCCTCCTCAGCCACAGTTTTCCCAGCCACGGTTCTCCTCAGCCAACCTTCCCCCAGCCACTCTTCTCCCAGCTACTCTGATCCCAGCCACCGTTCTCCTCAGCCACGGTTCGAGCTCCTCTCGAGGTCCCCTAGATCGTCACCGTCGCCGCCCTCGCTGAGGGCCCGGCTCAACTTCTTGGACACCACCGCAACCGCGGCGAGGGCCTGGTCGTAATGCATCCTGGTCGGCCCGAGGACCCCCACGGTACCGGCCCTCTCCCCGTCGACCTCATAGGGGGCCACCACGACCGAACAGTCCGCGAGCGGAAGGATCCCGTGCTCGGCGCCGATCGCCACGGTGAGGCCCCGGTCGAGCACGTCCTTCAGTAGGGTCACCAGGACGTACTGCTCCTCGAGGATCCCGAGGACCGTGCGGATCGTGCCCACCGCCTCGAATGCGGCGGCCATCCGTGCGGCGCCCCCGACCCAGACCTGGCCGGAGCCGGTCGTCTGTTCGGCGGCCCGCAGCGCCTGCACGGCTGCTCCCGCCAGTGCGTCCACCGCCAGGTCCCCGCTCAGGGTCAGCGGCCCGGGCTTGTCGAGCGTCGCTCCCACGAGGGACATCGCCACGGACGCTGCAGCCCTGTCCACCTGGACGTCGGAGACCTCGGCGGACAACTCGAGCGGGCGCCGCTCGACGGCCCCGTTGCCGAGGACGGCGACGACCAGCACCAGGTGGGTCGAAAGCTTCACGAGTTGCAGGGAACGCACCCGGCCAGGTTCGGGCGCGCTCGGGGCGACGACGACGGCGGCGTAGTCGGTGAGCCGGGACAGGAGCCCGCTCGTCTCAGCCAGCATCCGCTCGAGCTCGCCGTGAGTCCTTGCGAAGAACAAGCGCACAAGTTCCGACTGGGCCGCCGCCAGCGGGGCCGGGCCGGAGAGCGAGTCCACGAAGAAGCGGGAGCCCTTGTCGGTCGGCACTCGGCCCGCGCTCGCGTGCGGCTGGAAAAGATATCCCTCCTGCTCGAGCACGGCCATCTCGTTGCGGACGGTCGCTGGCGACACGCCGAGGTCGCCCAGTTGCGCGACGAAAGACGAGCTGACCGGCTGGGCTGTCCTTATGTGGGACTCCACGACGGCCCGGAGGATGGCTGCTTTCCGTTCGTCCAGCATCTCTGGCACTCAAGGTTACCGAGTGCTAGCCACCCACTCGTGGCGTAGCGTGGAAGGGCGATGGCGCCACCGAGGACTTTTGAGGCCAGGTGGCGGCTTTGCCTGCCCTTGCCAAACCTGACTAACGTAGTCAAGATTCGGCCGCCCAATTGGAGGACTCGTGCCTGAGCAGCTCATAAGCCCCCACGGGGGGGTTCTCGTCGACCTTGTAGCCAACCCCGACCGTGCAGCCGAGCTGAAGGCGCAGTCCAAGGACTGGCTGTCGTGGGACCTGACGCCCCGTCAGATCTGCGACCTTGACCTGCTGGCCAACGGCGGCTTCTCGCCGCTGCAGGGTTTCCTCGGCGAGGAGGACTACGAGACGGTCTGCGACAGGATGCGCCTTGCGGACGGCACGATCTGGCCGATGCCGGTGACCCTGGACATCCCTGAGGAAAATGCGGCCGCTCTCGGTGAAGGTGCGAGCCTGGCGCTCCGGGACCCTGAGGGTGTGATGCTCGCAGTTGTCCATGTCTCCGAGCTCTACCGTCCCGACCGCGAGTACGAAGCCAAGCGCGTCTTCGGCACGACCGACAAGGCCCACCCTGGAGTTTCGTACCTGCTGGACAGGGCCAACCCCGTCTACATCGCTGGCAAGCTCGAGGTAGTAAGCCCCCCGTACCACTACGACTACAAATC
>DATKHZ010000183.1:0-3160 GCA_035509995.1 Acidimicrobiales bacterium
TCGTTGAAGATCAGCTTGTCGGTGGGCACCGTGGCGGAAGGGGCGGAGCGATCACCTGGGAGGGCATCTATTGGTGGCCGACGCCCGGTGCTGGCTCATTCGATAGCGAGGTTCCCACTCGGGTGGCAGAGGCCTACTCTGAAGGCGTTCGCTGCTTGAGCGCCGCTGCGCCAAATGGAGCCGTCGCGATGTTCCGTACGGCGATGACCTGGATGGTCGATGACCGAGAGTCGCCTGAGGCGCAGGCCAAAGGCGATCTGAAAGAGAAGGTCAAGCGCATGGTCACGGATGGCGGTCTCACTGCAACGATTGGTGGCTGGGTCGATCATGTCCGGCTGTACGGTAATGCGGGCGTGCATCCGGACCTTTTTGGTGACGTGAACCTTGCCGAGGCAAAGGACGTGGCTGGCTTGGTGGAGACCCTGATCGACCTTCTGTATGTCACTCCAGCAAAGATCGCCCAGCGGCAGGCTGAACGAAGGCAGTCATAGCCGCCATCTCACCGAGCGTCTATGGAGAATCGGAATGTAACCACTGCCTCCGCAACTCTGCCGAGCACGAGGAACTCACAAGAGTGGGAACTGTCCACGTTGCTGCCGCAAAGGCCCTGTCCACCTAGTCATTCTCGACCGTTAGGACCCGAGCTCACTTCAGCCCAGTGCTACGACAGGGTGTCACGGAGGGCCTGCAGGTCGTCAGCCGCTTGATCGAGGATCGCCAAGGCACATTGAGGGCAGTAGTTCTTCGAGCCCCCCGTAACGTGGTCTTTGATGACGAGGCAGAGCGTCCCCTGTTCGATGGCGTGCCGCCTTCTGTCGCGGTGGCACACTCGCCGCCGCTTCGCCGTTTCAACGTTGCAGGCACCCAGGACCCTACGGATCTGCGGCATCAGCTGCTCCTCTCCATCGCATCTCGGATGCGGTCACGCACCTGGTCACCCAAGCTGTCCAACTCGTTTAGGGCGGCATCGGTTTGGTCGGCGGTCAAGGTTCCACGTGATTGGGCGCCGATGCCGAGGTAGCCGTTGATTTCCCGCTGGAGCAGTGCGGTCACAGCCTGCGTGTTGGCCATGCCGCCACGCAGCAGCCCAGCACGCGCCACCTCTCTGCCGGCGCGGGACACCCCGAGATCCCGCATGATCCGGGCGGCTACCGAGTTGGTGCGTTCGGCCAGTCGGGTGCGGGCTGCACGCCGCCGCCGCTGTGGCGCGACCGGGATGGGCTGAGGCTCCTCTCGGTCGGTGGCGCTCCGTCGCTCTCTGAGCCGCTCACGGAGCTGCTCGCGCGTTACGATGTCGCCGAGGGTCATACCCCCGGCGATGCGCTGGGCGAGCATTTCATCGAGGACCCGATCGTCTTCGGGATCGAGGTATTCGAGATCGATGAAGTGGCTGATGATCTCGTCGTTGACCAATAGGCCATCGTCGAAGCGCCGAGGTTGTCCTTCCCCCTCGGCGTCGCCGTCGCCTTCGTCTTGTTCACCGCGCAGCCAGGACTGCACCAGCTCTTGCTCGTCCAAGTCGAGTTCTCGGAACTCGTTCCATCGGGCCTCGTTGTTGAGCCCAACATGGGACACGACGTAGGCCTTGTTATCCGGGTGGTCCGGATCGTTCTGGACGACGACGCGCATGACCCGGCCGATGAACTGGATGTACGGTGCCAAACTTCGGAACGGCCGGAAGATCGCGGCGACGCTGAGCCGGGGGTGATCAAACCCCTCGCCGAGCATCTGGACCTGCACGATGCAGTCGAGCTGCCCCAGTCGAAGACGTTCGAGCACCGCGTCCTGCTCGTCGGGATCCATGTCGCTGTGGATCTCCGCCGCTCGGTATCCGCACTCTTCGTAGATGGCACGCACCTGCCGGGCGTGATCGACGGAACACGCCGCCGCGATGATCTGGTGCGGTAGTCCGGTCTCGGCTCGCATGGCTTCACAGCGATGGATACTCGCTTCGGCGATGTGGCGGTTGCACTCGGGGGACAAGGCAACGCCTCTGCGGAACCACTGCTCTTCGCGGAGTTGGAGGACATCGTCCAATGTGTGCCGACGAGTGTCGTCCCTATAGGTGAAGTACAGCTCTTCGGGGGCGGCCGATCGTGAATGCACCCGCTTGATGAACCCGTTCACCATCGCCCGTGCGAAGGAATAGCTATAGATCACGTCGCCAACGAGTTCTTGCTGGTCGGATCGGAACGGTGTGGCCGTCATGCTGATGACCTTGGCGTTCGGGAACTTCCGGAAGACCTTCTGCCAACTAGCGGCCGCAGCGTGATGTCCCTCGTCGACGAGGATCATGTCGAAGAAGTCGGGCGGGAACTGGGGGAGCCACCGATCTGCCTGACTGGCGAGTTGCTGAATGTTGGTAACGACGAACTGACTCTCGATGCAGTCATGAAGATTCGCTGTCGGTCCATCAAGGACTGCTGTCCACGGCCCGGCGGTGAAGTCAGACAGCACCCGCGTGCGAGCCCAGAAGCACTCGCGGCTCGCAATGTCGAGGGCGTCGGTGACGCCCTTTCGGATCGTCAAGTTGGGCGTAATAACGAGGACGCGCCCCTGCGCGATCCCAAAGGGGAGCGTCGCCATGATGCCGGTTTTGCCGCACCCGACCGGAATCACGAGGATCGCCGCGTCGTCGGAGGTGGCGAAGTGCTCCCTTACGGCCCGGTGAGCTTCGCGCTGAGGCTCTCGGAGCTGTTCGTTGGCTTCGATGTTGGCGTTGGAGGTGGTGAAGATCTCGCCGCCTTCGAGGGCAGCGTCGGCAGCACGCCGGTATTCGAGCCGGAAGGGCTCGAGGTCCGAGCGGCGGTAGTACCGGTAGCCGCTCTCAGCTCTGCGCACCGGCGAGAGGCGGCCCGAACGATCCCATCGGCGGAGCGTTTGGGCCGACACGCCGATGTACTCGGCTGCCTCTGTCACCTGGAGAAACTCCGGTAGTTCCTCCTGAACTTCGTCATCTTCGCTGGACATCCCCCCAACATTGTACATCATTGTGCATCCTTGTTTGAACCACGAAATTATTTTGGGTATTCCCTAAGTTTGATTTGGTAATTCCCAAGCGGTCTACTACTGTGACCTCTGTGGCAGCCAGAGGACCTCATCGCCCCGCTGATGAGTCGCAACTCGTAGGGGTGGCCGAAGTGGGCGCCCGACTTCGCAT
>DATKHZ010000184.1:0-13232 GCA_035509995.1 Acidimicrobiales bacterium
TGCGGCCTCTCGCTACTCCAGGGGCGGCCAGCAGGTTGGCGGCCCGCTCCTCAAGGGCGCTATGTCGCGCCTCGCAGGCGCCTCGCTGCGGATCCTTGCCCGTGTGGGGACCTGGGATCCGACCAACTCGTTCAAGGCCTACAACCGCGATTTTGTCCGGGAGGTCGGCATCGACAGCGACAAAGGCTTCGAAGTCGGCATCGAGCTCGTGGCCAAGGCTCGCCGCCTACGCCTCCCAGTCGCCGAGGTGCCAACCATCTGGCTCGACCGCACAACTGGCGTCTCTCATTTCAAGATCGCTAAATGGCTTTCCGCCTACCTCCGTTGGTACCGGTTCTCCTTTGGGCCGAAGCTGAGCATTGACGAACTTCGCAAGCAAATGTCCGGAGAAAAGAAAAAATGACAACAGTTCTGGTGAGCGGGTCCGCGGGTTTCATTGGCGGCTATGTGGTCGAAGAGCTGCTCCGGCGGGGCCACGAGGTGATCGGCGTCGACAACTTCTCCAAGTACGGCCTGGTCAGGAAGTCCTACGACGGCCACCCCTCCTATCGCTTCGTCGAGGCGGACTGCCGTGACACGGCGCTGATGGAGGACCTGCTCATGGGAGCCGATCATTTCATCGCCGGCGCGGCAATGATCGGCGGGATCTCCTATTTCCACACCTATGCCTACGACCTTCTTGCCACCAACGAACGGATCACGGCCGCCTCGGTCGACGCTGCGCTCGCGGCTCACCGCCGCGGGCAGCTACGCAAGCTGACTTACATGAGCTCGTCGATGGTCTACGAGTCAGCAGACCGATGGCCTTCCGTCGAGGGGGACGAGCGCAAGGTCCCTCCTCCGCTGTCCTCTTACGGTTTCCAGAAACTTGCCGTCGAGTATTTCGCGCATGCCGCATGGGACCAGCACCAGCTCCCGTACACGATCGTCCGGCCCTTCAATTGCGTCGGGGTGGGGGAGGGGCGGGCGTTAGGCGATGTTGAGGTCGCCTCCGGCAACGTCAAACTGGCCATGAGCCATGTTGTGCCCGATTTGGTGCAGAAGGTCCTTATGGGGCAGGACCCGTTGCACATTCTTGGTGACGGCTCGCAGGTGAGGCACTATACTTACGGCGGGGACCTTGCGCGGGGCATCGTAACTGCTATGGAGCATGACGCGGCCATGAACCAGGACTTCAATCTTTCTACAGCTACCTCCACCACAGTCCTGGATCTTGCCCGCGTGATTTGGCAAAAGATCCGTGGCCCAGAAGTGCCCTTCCATTTCGTCAGCGACCCGCCCTTCGAACATGACGTCGCCAAGCGGATCCCCTCCGTAGAGAAAGCCAAGCGGGTGCTTGGTTTCGAGGCGACCACCACGCTCGAAGACATGCTCGACGAGGTCATCCCGTGGGTGCGCAATGCGCTGAAAGAGGGCATTATCTGAGGGGGACGGCTTGAGGGTGCGGCGGGCCCCGGGCTGTGGCCCGGTCTTTAAACTAGGGCACAGAGGCCGGCTCGCCGGTTGCGCTCTGTGCGTGGTTACCCTTTTTGGCGCGATTGGCATGCAAAGTGCCTCCGGGACGACCGGGACCAGCAGGTCGACGGCCTCGACGAGCACCACGGTCAGGGCGAAGAGCACGGCCACTACCACCATCACGGCTAGGCCCGCCCCTCCCCGGCCGCCCGGGTACTGGGTCGTGCGAGCCGACGGCACGGTTGAGAACTTCGGCACCGCCTCTCTCGGTGACCTTGGAAATGTAAAGCTCAACAGGCCAATTGTGGGTGCCGCCGCGACCCCGGACGGGCGCGGTTATTGGCTCGTGGCGTCGAACGGTGGAATTTTCTGCTTCGGGGACGCCATGTTCCACGGATCCCCTGGAGGGTTCCGGCTCAATAGCCCAATAGTGGGGATGGCTCCGACGCCTGACGGTGGCGGCTATTGGCTCGTCGCCTCGGACGGAGGGATTTTCAACTATGGGGATGCCCATTTCTTCGGTTCGATGGGCGGAAGGCACCTGAACGAGCACATAGTTGGGATAGCCGCGACACCGGACGGAGGCGGGT
The DNA here is from genome assembly GCA_035509995.1 of Acidimicrobiales bacterium. Lineage (GTDB taxonomy): Bacteria > Actinomycetota > Acidimicrobiia > Acidimicrobiales > Palsa-688 > Fen-671. The sequence continues at coordinate 2,046 of DATKHZ010000184.1, forward strand.
ACTGGCTCGTGGCTACCGATGGCGGCATTTTCGCCTTCGGGGACGCCCGTTTCTTGGGGTCGACCGGGTCCGACCGCCTCAATAAGCCAATAGTGGGGATGGCGGCCACGCCAAACGGAGCCGGTTATTGGCTCGTGGCCTCCGACGGCGGCATTTTCGCCTTCGGTGACGCAGGTTTCCACGGGTCCACTGGGTCGAAGGAGCTTCCCAGCCCGATAGTCGGCATCGCAGTTACACCTAACGGGCAGGGTTATTGGCTCCCTGAGAAGAACGGTACCCTTTTCAGTTTCGGAAATGCTCCCGACCGCGGATCGGCGACAGCGAAGAACGGGACCAGGGTCGTGGCAATGGCCGTCGGCCTCGCTGGCAGCATTTCGCCGACCACCGGTCCTTCGGTGAGCACGCTGCCGCCGACGGCAACTACGACCACGATGCCGACCACCACGACTGCGGCCACGACTACTACTACGACAACCACTACGACAACCACTACGACAACCACTACGACTATCCCTACGACGACGAGTGCGCCTCCCCCCGAGAGCCCCAACTACCCCTACCCGGCTCAGGTGACGGGTTACGACGTGTCTTGGCCGCAATGTTCCCCTCATGGTTCGGCCAAGATGCAGACGGTCCCAGTGGCCCCTTCTTTTGGGGTAGTTGGGGTCAACAACGGCAAGATCAGCGGCTTCGATACCTGCTTCACTGCCGAGATTGCTTGGGCGGGCGCCAACCGCTCGATGTACATCATCATGGAGCCCGCTCCGGGTAACAATCCCGTCCAGGAAACCAGTGGCCCAGAGGCATCCTGCGCAAAGACCAGCAACACTTGCCTTGGTTATGACTGGGGTTACAACTACGCGACCGCCGACATGGCCTTCGTGAAGGCGGCCGGCTTCAGCCCCAAAGTGTGGTGGGTGGACGTCGAGATCGGCGAGCAATGGCCGACGGCATCTGTGGACCAGCCGGTCAACGCAGCGATAATCCAAGGCGCGCTCGACGCGATCAAGCGCGCCGGGCACATTGGTGGGGTCTACAGCACCTGGTTCCAATGGGGCGAGATAACCGGCTCGTACATCCCGCCGGGGTCACCGCCGCTATGGGTTCCCGGAGCGAACACCCTGACCGGCGGCGAATTCAGCGCGCAGTCCTTCTGCGAGCGCGCTCTTTCCCCGGGGGACCCCTCGACTTTGGCTTCGGCGTCTATAGGCTTCGCCGGCGGTGTGCCTTGGCTCGTACAGTACGGGTATGACGGTGCCACCCCTCCCGATGGTGTCGACCCGGACTATTCGTGCGGCCTGGTGAACTAGCCGTTCGGCGAGAGTCCCTCTTTCCGCTGGTAGGCCCGCCCAGGTGGCCGCGGCCACTGCTCGCTTGCGGGTATGGCGTCGGCTTTGCGTCGTTGGCCGCGGTTGCCCTGCTCCGTCAAGCGGGGGTTTCGGCAATGCAAACTTTGTGGGCCGAGGACGGGATGATCTTTTACTCCCAGGCCCTGGTGCACTCGTTCTGGCGAACGCTCATTACCGCGTACAACGGCTACGACCAGCTCGCCCCGCGCCTTATCATCCAGCTGACGAAGCTGGCGCCTGTGGCCGACGCCTCCACGGTGGTCGCACTTTGCGGAGCTGGTGGCCTCGCAGCGCTGGGCTGCCTCGTGTTCCACATGTCGCGGGGCCACCTCGCCTCGCCGGCCCTGCGCGGACTCCTTGTGGCCGCGACGGTAGCGTTGCCCCTCGCCAACGTGGAGATGCTGAACAATCTGGTCAACCTGCCATGGTGGTTGTTTTTCGCCGCCTTCTGGGCGCTGTTGTGGAGGCCTGAGACCACGGTTGGCCGGGTCACCGCAGGCTTGGTCTGCTGCCTGGCCGCAGCCTCGGAGCCGCTCGTGGGTGTCTTCGTGCCGCTTGCTGCTTTCCGGGTTTGGGCCTTGCCTCGGCTGAAAGAGCAGCCGTCCACCGTCGGCTTGGCCATCGGCCTGGTGTACCAGGGTGCCGTTGTCCTTGGTAGCCACGGGGAAAACTCGTTCCCAAAAGCGGGCGTTTCGGGCCTGCCCGCGGACTTTGCCCTTCGAGTTGGCCTCGGTTGGCTGAGCGGGCTGCGAGGCACGGACGCAGTCGTGCGTTGGGACAGGCCGCTCGCCGAAGTCCTTGGTGGGGTGCTGTTCGCGTCGATCGTCGTGGCGGGGCTGAAGCTGGGGTCAAAGCAAGGGCAGGCGTTTGTAATAGCGACCGCAGTCATGGCGCCTATTTGTTTTGCCGTGCCGGTATGGCTGAGAGGTTCCGGGCCGTTCATGCAGTTGGCAACGACGTCGGTTGGCTACGGGGGCCGCTATGCCGCGACATCGATCCTGATGCTCGTCAGCGCCGTACTTGTGCTGGCGGGGCACCTGTCGACAGATCGCCGTCGGCGAGCCCCAGCCCACTTTGCCGTCGGGGCTGTCGCGGCTCCCTCACCCAGCAAGTCTGCTGGCGCGGCGGTCCTGGAGCGCTCTCCCAAGAACTCCACAGGCGGGAGCCGGGTGCGATGGGCATTTGTCGCCTGTTGCGTCTTGCTACTCCCCGCCTGGGTGGCCGATTTCCGGGACGCTAACGGCCGCGCACACGGGCCGACATGGCAAAGCCAGCTTTCGGTCGCGGTTGCAACATGCCGGACAGAGACGCGAGGCAGCATGGTGGATGTTGTGATCGTCCCGCCGCGTTGGACGGCATCGGTCCCGTGCCGGGATCTCAGGAGCGACGGGCGGCGTACTACGGCAGCAAGTGCAATGACCAGAGAAAGTCCCGGCCCAAGCGGGTGAGACCGGGCGGGACCAGCACGCGGCTAGTGGTCCGGGCGGCGGGTGGCGGGTGCCGGGTGGCGAACGGCGTCCAGCCTCAACCTAACGACCAGGTCAGTCACGCTCCGCAGCTATAGTTCGACGGAAAGTGAACGGAACACCACGGTCTGCGTGTCTACCGCTGCTGAACGTGGCTACAAGCCTTCGTTTACAACTTTTTACAAGATCGCGTTTCGCCATCTAAACGGCGAGGGCTAGCCTCCAAAGCGGCCCGACGTGGGGGGGATCCCACTTTTGGACTCTTCCTTGGCGCACCTCGGGCAACGAGCTCATTGAGCCTAGATAAGGAGGAAGCCAGAATGCACGAAACCATCCGGGGTCGTCGGTTTTTGCGACTCCCGTCCATGTTCATTGCCGGCGCGCTCATCGCCACCACCGGGTTGTCGATGGTGCCAGCCGTTACAGCCTCCGCTGTCCCGCCGTCGCCCCCGCCGCCGCCCGCCTCGATATGCACGCCGGCGTACACGACTGCTCAGTTCGGCCCGAATGTTTGCGTCTTCACACCTCCCAGCGGGCCAAACGCCGCCAGCGAGCTAACAGCTATCCAGACGGTGCTAAACAACATCGCGACCCAGCAGGTCCCCCTCTCGTCCCAGTTCGACAGCGACCGCTATGCCCTGTTGTTCGAGCCGGGGACCTACGGCTCCGCCACGTACCCGCTGGTGTTCCAGGTGGGCTACTACACCCAGGTGGCGGGGCTGGGAGCCGTGCCCCAAGACACGATCATCTACGGCCAGATCGACGTCTTCCCCAACGCCTTGGACTCTGAGCCTGGGCCCGGGAACTGTTTCGTCGCGGCCACCGCAACCTGTTACTGGGCCAACTCGACCGTCAACTTCTGGCGGTCGTTGTCCAACCTCGACCTCAACGTAATGACCGCGTCGAGCAGCAGGTACGTGCCAACACCGCTCTCGATGTCGCCGCCAATCAACGACGGTAACTGCTTCGGGGGCTCCACTGATTTCTGGTCGGTGTCGCAAGCTACGCCGGTGCGCAGCGTGATCATCAACGGCAACCTGAACTTCCAGTCGTACTGCTCCGAAACGAACTACCAAAGCAACAACTACGGCAGCGGTAGCTATGTAGCTAACAGCGAGATCAACGGCCAGCTCGACTGGTCGGGCAACCAGCAAGGGGTAGCCCGCAACTCCGACTATCAGAGTGCCGTGGGCTACGTCTGGAACTACGTGTACTCGGGTGACTCCTGCCCTCCGGGCTATACGCCTGTAGCGCCGGCAACGGCGTGCTCCCCCACCGAGGACGCTTTCAACGATTCCTCGACGCCGTCGGCCACGGCCGGCGTTAATGGGATCTATGGCACCCAACAGATCACGGAACTCCCACAAAGCCCTGTGACCCAGGAGGAGCCGTTCCTCTACACCGACTCCAACGGCAATTGGAACGCCTTCGTGCCGGCTGTCCAGCACAACTCGGCGGGGCCGAACTTCCTGAGCGGCACCGAGGCCGGGACCTCTCTCCCCCTATCGGACTTCTTCATCGCCAGCCCGAGCACTCCGGAGTTCCAGATCCAGGCCGCCCTTGACCACGGCCAGGACCTGGTCCTGACCCCGGGTGTCTACGACCTCAATGCCCCCATCGTGGTCCGTCATCCCGACACCATCGTCTTGGGCCTTGGTTTCGCCACGCTGGTCCCCCAACAGGGCAACGCGTCCATGGTCGTGGGCCCCAACTACGGGGTGAAGCTCTCGGGGATGATCTTCGATGCTGGCCCGGTCAACTCGCCCGTCCTGCTCTCGGTCGGTACTCGCGGGGGCGACAATAACAGCGCAAATGACCCCGACCTCATCCAAGACATCTTCTTCCGCGTCGGCGGAGCCGAGACCACTCCGGTATCGGCCACGGTCAGCTTGCTCGACAGCGCCGACAACTCGATCATCGACGACGTCTGGGCCTGGCGCGCCGACCACGGTGCCAACACGTCGATTGCCGGCCCCCAAGGGCAAGTAGGGGCGGGGTGGACCTATAACCAGGGCAACACCGGGCTCGAGGTCACCGGGGACAATGTGACTGCCTACGGCCTCGCCATCGAGCACTACCAGCAGAACGAAGTCATCTGGAGCGGCAATAACGGCACCGTGATCTTCTTCCAAAACGAGCTGCCCTACGACCCGCCCAGCCAGACGGCGTGGCAGACGTCGCCGGTGCAGCCGGGCTACCCGTCGTTCCTCGTGACCAACAACGTCCAGAACTTCAATGGGTATGGCATGGCTAGCTACGTCGTGTTCATCTACACAAATGCCACCCTCTGGGACTCCGCGGCCTTCGAGGCTCCGCAGAACCCCGGCGTGCAGTTCACGGACACTATGGACTTGTTCATATCCAGCACATGCCAGGTGAACGGTGACTGTCCCGCCCCGGTCCAGTCCGGAGGTGACGACTCGGTTATCGACGGCGTTGGTGGATCTGCCACCTTTGCCAACGTAACCACGCCCGTAGACGTCAACTCGTACGTGAACGGGGTGGCAACCCTGCCTTGACAAACCTGCCTTGACAACCCTGCCTTGAGCCAACGCCCGGGCTGCCGCCGGCCGTTCCGTCGGGAAGGTCGGGTGACAGGCCGGTCACGTCTACTCAACAACAGAGCCGGGGGCCGAAGAGCTCTCGGCTCTGTTGCGTGCTTCTGACTTGAAGACCGAGCGGCCTCGATTTCCAACAGTCGTCCACGACGCACCAGCCGGCGAACCTCACTTCACGGCGTTCTGAAAGAGGTCATGCGAGGCCGCCTGCCCGCGGGCCAACCATAGCCTGTGCCCGACGTTTCTCTCTGGGAACACCTCTACTTCCGCGGAGAGGTACCGCATCGTGTACCCCAAGCGCCTCCGGCTGCTCGTGTTGGCATCAGCCCCGTGCCTAATCCTCCCGTCGTGAAGCGAGCACTGCCCACGCCGCAGTTCGAACGCAACCGCATCGCTGAGGTCGATTTCGGCGATCTCGGTCGGGAACGAGTTCATCGACTCGTCCACGCCCTTATAGGACGAAAACCCGCCTTCCAGGTGAGACCCTGGAATGACCTGCATGCAGCCGTTCTCGCGGTCCACGTCGTCGAGCGCCAGCCACACCGTAACGATCTTGTCGTACCGGCTGAGACGACCCATCCAGTAAGACGAATCTTCGTGCCACGGTGTTGCGCGCCCAATGAACGGGTCTTTGCAGATGAAGTGGCTCGACCACAGCACGATGTTGGGGCCGACGATGCATTCAACGAGGTCGAGCAGCGCCGGAGCAAGCAAGAACTCCAACAGGCGCTGGTCCTGGAAGTGCGGGGTGTCGAACTCGTCCCCCCGCTTCTCCCGCTCCTTGTCCCGATGTTCCTGAAAGATCGCGTCCAGCTCGGCAAGCTCGCCCTCGTCAAAGACTTGGTCCCTGTACAGCAGGTACCCGCGCTCGTGGAAGGACCTCAAATCATCCGCGCTGAGGGGCCCATGCCCCGCTGAAGTGCCCATTAGTCCTCCGTGTCCGCTCTCCGCCTAGACAGCGTAGGCCACGTGAGATGCGGTCTCCTTATTGGTATCGTTCTGAGCCGTGGGCTTTCTGCCGTGATGTGCCATGTGTGGGTTAAGCGCTTCACGCGCCAGAGCCGGCTCGTGGCGGCCTGCCTGCTCGTCGTCGGTGGGTGCTTCACCACGACCTCACTCGGTGCTCTAGCGCCGAGCGCGTCGGCGTCAGGCGGAGCCGTCGGCCTGAAGGCGGTCGGGTGCACGGATCCAGTCCTGCACGACAGCTACGACGGTTTCCATATCGGCGTACCCGCGGGCTGGTACATGTCGAGCCTCAGCGGGCTGATCGTCGTGTTCAAGGACTATTCGGCGACAACCGAGGGCGTCGTCCAGATTGCGCTTGTCAACAAGAAAGAGCCGCAGAGCACGTTTTTGTCGGAAGTCCTAGCCTCGCTCTCGAAAAACGCCAAGGGCGCCGGGAACGTGCTGACGTTCAGGCTCCTCAGCCCTACCACCGCCGTCGCATCGGGCCACGTCGGAAACGTCGTGATCGCCGGCGAGGCGCGTGTGTCGTTCATGCCGACCGTTACCGCCCACGGATCGGAGCTCGGCGTCGTGAGCGCCTACTGGGCGCCGAGCTCCCAGCTCGGATCTGAGCGCGCCGAGCTTGCCTCGATTGGGAGCTGTTTCGGCCTTCAAGCCGGGACGCTCTCCCGGTTCGTCAAGGACCGGTGGTTCGGCTATACGCTCCCCTTCGGCTGGACGGTCGGCAACGAGGGCCCCGACGAGCTGTTCCTCGAGGCTGGACCGAACGCGTCTGCGAACTTCCTTCTCGCCGGGCCGTTTCTCGCCAGCTCCACAGGGGTCACCGACGCAGAAAGCTTTCAGCGGTACTGCTTCCAGCGGCTTGGCCTGACCATCAAGACGGTCCTCGCCAGTGCGGCCTTCCCGAGCCAGGCGACGGCTGGGGGTCGCACCCAGCAGGAGATCATCACCGAGTTCCTCGGGACCGACGGCTCCAAACGGGTCCACGGTCTCGTCCGCACGATCGCCAGCACCGGCGGGGGTGTCACAGCCGGGGCCTTGAGGATCGCGCTCGCCACCCCGCCGCTGTGGGACTCCCTGAACGGCGCACTGATCTGGGACACCTACAGCATCGAGCACAGCTTCACCGAGGACCTCGCCGCGATACAGCAGCAGCAGGAGCAGCTCGCAGGCTTTTCCCAACAGGTGGCCGGCTTCGACCAGGCCCTTAATAGCACCGACCTCGTCGAGGATCCGGCTACCGGGCAGGAGTTCGAAGCCCCCTACACCGCGTACAACCAGAGCGGCCCCGACGGCCCCGGCTACTACACGGGCTCACCGGGAGACGAGACCAAGCTCAAGATCATCACGCCGCAGTGAAGCAACCAAAAAGTGCAGGTGACCAGCCAACTCTCGAAACGCCGGGTGAGCGGCGCACTGTGCGCAGGCTAAGAGCCGGCCACCTAGCGGTGGCCGTCGGCGCCGTCGCTCTGGTGGCAACCGCCTGCGTCGGCGGGGGCGGCACCAGCGGCGTGGCCACTCTCCAGCACAAGAGCACTAGGACCCTCACGACCGCCGCCTCTACCGGCTTTGTGCCGAGCGGCGCCAACATGCAGACGCAGCTGTTGGCGTTCTCGGCCTGCATGAGGAAGCACGGCGAACCCGGCTTCCCGGACCCGGTCAATGGCAATCTGATTATTGATGGTGAAGTCGGTTCCCCGGTCCAGCCGCAGTCGTCGCAGTTCCAGGGCGCTATGAAGGTTTGCCAGCACCTAGGGGGTTCTCCCCAGGTTTCGCCGGTCCAGCAACGCCAGGGCGAGGCTAAAGTGCTCAAAGCCGCCAAGTGCATGCGGGCACACGGGTTCCCGGACTACCCGGACCCGACGTTCGACTCATCGGGCGGCATGAGCATATCGCTCCCCCAAAGCATGCTCGGAGAAGTGAACTCTCCGCTGTTCAAGGCGGCACAGATAACCTGCGGCAACCTGGGCTTTCCAGGTTAACGAATGCTTCTTGTGACGACACCTTCGTCGGTCATGGTATGGGCTGAGTTTGGAGCGTCGTGGGACGCTCTCGTCGCGGCGAGTGCTGGCGATGACCCGTAGACCTGACCGGACAGTTCGCGAACCCACGTCCACCTGCTTCTTTAAAACTAAGGGTATATGGCTAAGCTACCTTGGAATGTGGGCTGGGCTGGCAGTCTCTGCTCTGATTGTCACGATTGTTTTCTGGATTGTTACCTCTCTTCTCAACCATAATTCGGTGTCGTGCTCACCCAGTCCCTGCACAGCATTCGATATATTTGGGCAAGCATTAGGTACACTTATACTCGTAGTTTTTATTATAGGAGGCGTCTCTATCATCTCCCTTGTAGTGCTCGTTCCGTTGTCTATACGTCAGTGTTTACGGTGGGGGCATCTATCAACGAGAGCGTTGAGAACAGCGGTGTACTCGACTATTCTAGTGTTACCTACATCGCTTATTCTGTATGCGCTTACTGAGTCGCAGGTCAACAACATGAACCCGGACCTTCAAATAGTAGTTGGACTTACCGTCTTTGCTTTATGGTCGTTCATTGTTATTTGCATAGCCAGGTGGCTCGCTATGCTTGGTAGTCGTAGCACTCCTTCCTAGTCTTCGTATAGCGGCAGAAACCGCAGACTGAACGGCTCGAAGCTCGGGTGACGCGACAACATAACCGCCGATCGGGGCGAGTTCAATCCGAACTTCTCTCTTGGCATGGGCGCGCAAAAGAGATCGATATGGCGCGCGCAGGTGAACGTCCTCGTGCCTTCATGAGTTGGCCGTGACCGGCAGGGGCACCGATAAGTCCGCTTCTCCGCAGGCGAAATCTGTTCGCCAGATCGAGATGGGAAGGCTAGTTCATCATCGGGTTCGAGCGCGTAGTCCGGTCACGCGGCAGTCAGGCGACGGTGGCAATGTGGTAACAGTTAATCAGATTGGCTGGTAGGTGCACGGTCTTCACTGAGGTGAACCCAGCTTCCCTCATCATCTTCTGCGCCAGCTCCTCACCCCACATTCCGCCGAGGCCCATGCCGTTGTACGCTAGCGAGCTCGTCATGCAATACAGGACCGACCAGGTGTACTTGAACACCGCAAGGGGTGCGCGGAGATTGTTCGCCAATGTGCTTGAGCCAGAGACGTCGACACCGATGTACGTGCCGCCAGCTCTGAGCGACTTGGCGATGCCTCTCAAGGCGAGGTCCGGGCGCGCCTGGTCGTGAATCGCGTCGAACGTCGTGATGAAGTCGAACTTCTCAGACCCATCGACTGTGGCGGCGTCTTTCTGCTCGAAGCGTACGTTGGTCAGCCCGAGGGACCGGGCAACTCTCCTGCCCGGTTCGAGTGAGCGGTCTAGCAGGTCGTAGCCGACGAACCGGCTGGCGGGGAACCTTCTAGCAAGCAAGTTCAACTGCCAGCCGCCACCGCAGCCGACGTCTGCGACATCGATGCCGCTTTCAAGGCGCCGAGCTACGTCAGGGAGCAGGGACAGGACGTCGTCCACCGTCATGGGGTCGACCGTGTCCAGGTCGTAGGGCTCAGTAGTGGCGTCGGAGCCCCAGACCACTTGTCCGAACGTCTCGAAAGAGACCCCGCCGCCTTTGCGAAAGCACTCGACGACCAGATCCTCCACCTTGGCTAGCCAACCGACGTGCTGGCACATCCCGGACATGGGCTCGCCCACACCAAGTCCTCTAGCGAGCGCCATTGCGTACGCTGGCCGGAGCTGGAAGGTCATTCGTCCGGGATCGTGGACGACAAGGTCACCGGTAGTCATCGCCGCCAACCACTCTCGAACATACCGCTCGTCCTGAGGCCGCTGCTATCTCCTCAGAGCTGGCAGCGGGCATCGATCCCATTGTTGCGAACAGCCCCACCTTGTGGCCCACGCTGATCATCAGAGCGAGCATTCCGTCGTTGAGGATCTCGAGGAGGCGGGAGAAGGCGGCGGCTTCGTCGGTCGAGCTGCCGGCCGAAGCAGCCCCCACGGTCACGTAACGATCGTACTCGCCCGGGCCGGGCGAGGGCCGGTCCAGGAGAGCCTCCCATGATGGATTATCTGGGACAACGGCGCGACATTCCTGAGCCGGTTGGGCCGGACATGACGGTCATAAGCGCCTGGAATGAAGGCCTCAAGGCGACCCGGCCCGAGCTAGGCTCGCCCTTCGACAGCTTTTCGTCGCTGGTGGTAAGGGAGGGCCTGTGAAGCTCAGTTCAACTCTCGCCAAATCCGCGGTCGCCCTCATCGCAACGATTTGTTCGGCGATAGCGACGGCTCCGGGGGTGGCCACGGCCGCCGGTAACTTCAACTCGTGCTCCGTCGTGACCAGGGCCGAGGCGGCTAGCGCCCTCGGACAGCCGGTTACGGCGGGCGTCCTCGGCCACGCCACGGTGGAAGGCGGTCTGGCCTGCGTGTTCTACGGCCACGCGGTTCCGCTCATCCTGAGAAATGCTAACGTGCCCGTGGGCGACTCGGTGCGGGTTGTCGTGGTGGAGGGGCCCAACGCCTTGAAGTGGTACAAGGACTATGAGTCCAAGGTCAAGGCCCAGCCGGTCAGCGGCATCGGCAACAAGGCCTTCTTCGACGGTTACGCGTCCCTGAGCGTGTTCAAGGGCAATTATTACCTGCGCGACGCCGTCAGCCCGCCGCCTATCCCGTCTCCGAAGAAGTATTACCAGCTCGTGCTGAAGGATGAGGAGCAGCTCGCCAAGTCAATCCTCGCCAAGCTCTGAGTCGGGGCAGGTTGGCGTGCACCGAGCGGCTCGGCCAGCGGGTGCGTCTCGGATCGCAAGCTACTGACGCCTGCCGGGGGCCCCCTAGTGCGATATGCCGCCGGCCAGGAGGTA
>DATKHZ010000185.1:0-13125 GCA_035509995.1 Acidimicrobiales bacterium
AGTTGGCGGGCGCCGTACGACCACCCCGTGACCACGAGGACCCCGATGATGAGGACGTCGCCGCCGTTCCTCGAGTAGGCGGCAATGACCACGACCAATGGGAAGGCCGGCACTACAAGGAACACGTCGATTATTAGCGAAAGGGCCCCATCGGTGAACCCGCCGATATACGCGGCCGTCACGCCGATGAGCACAGACAATATGGTCCCTAAAAGACCAGCCGCCACGGCTATGACCAACGAGGTGCGAGCGCCCCAGATGAACTGGGACAAGATGTCCTGGCCATAGGAAGTAGTCCCAAATATGTGGCCTAGCGAGGGCGATTGGCCCGGCAGGAATATCTCGGCGCTCGGGTTGTCGGGAGCGAGCAAACCCGGCACAACGGCCATGACGCTGAACACCACCAAGAGGCCGAGGCCGACCAGCGCCTTGCGGCTACGGCGCACTGAGCGGACAAGGGCCCATATCTGGGCCGACCTTGCCGGTCGGACCACCAAAGCGTCAACGGACACCCCCGGGTCGGTAAGCACGTCAGGACACAGATCGCGTGCGAGGGTCGAGGACCACGGTCACGGCGTCCACGATCAGGACGACAACAAGGACGGCGATGGTGATGAACAGGAAAAGTGTTTGCATCAATGGGTAATCCTCACCGAGCACCGCCTGGAGCAGCGTGTAACCGACACCTGGGTAGGAGAACACATATTCAACAAGGATCGCGCCGCTCACCACGAAGCCAAGGGACATGCCAAACCCTGTGAGGTTGGGCAAGATAGCGTTCCTGCCTGCGTAGTCGAGTATAATGCGGCTCGGAGACAGACCTTTCGCTCGGGCGAGACGGATGTAGTCCTCCGACAGCGTCGTGACCATGTTGTTGCGCATGGTCAGGATCCAGCCTCCGATGGAGGTTATAACGATGGTAAACCCCGGGAGGACGGCGTGCTCCAGCACGTTGCCGGCGAACGACCACGAGAGGGTTTCCCGAAGCCCGTAGCTGTAATCTGAGCCGATCGGCAGCCAGCCGAGGGTGATCCCGAACACCAGGATCGAAACCATGCCGATCCAGAAGTACGGGAACGCCGAAAGGATTATGAACACCGGGGGCATGACGCTGTCGAAGGCCCCACCTCGCCGCCACGCCCCGATCATGCCGATGAGCGTCCCGAGGATGAAGGCGATCACTGTCGTCACCCCGACTAGCCCGATCGTCCAGGGCAGTGCCGTGAACACCACCTGGCTCACCGCCGTCGGGAAAAACGTAAGCGACGTCCCGAAATGGCCGGTGAAGCTGTTGCCCAGGTACGAGAAATACTGCGAAATGAGGCCTTGTTTGGTGTTTACCCCGAAAGCCACCTCCATCGCGACGAGTGCTTGTCCGTTCAGTCGGCCGTGGAACCTCGCCATCATGGCGAGGGCGGGGTTCCCCGGCATCAGCCGCGGCAGGAAGAAGTTCGTCGTCATCGCCGCAAATAAGGTGACAACGAAGAACACCAGCCTGCGCAGGACGTAACGCATGCTACGACCCTAATCGGGAATTGGTACCGGACCTTTTCGCCTGGGCCAGCAGCACACCTAAGCTCACTTCAGGCGAAGGCGCAAAAGGACAACCTCCCAGTCTGGGGTGACCCAGGCATAAGGCTGGGCGTAGGGGTCGGATGCCGATGGCCAACCTGTGAACTGGGCCGTCGAGTACTCGTCCCAGTCGGCCTGCTCGGTGACCGGGATCAGCGGGACGTCCTGCAGTAGCACGTTCTCCAGCTTGTTGAGGATCTGGTGCTGGGTGACCGAGTTGGTCGAGGTGGCATAGCTGCCGATCAGCTCGTCTGTCGCCTTGTCCGAATAGCGTTCCCAGTTCGTCGCAGCGGGCCGGCCGATAGGCGCCGAAGCCGGGCTGTAAAGCCATTGCCGGAACTCGTAGTAGGGGCTGGGCCCTCCGGCCTCGTAGCCATAGGCAAGCTGGAAGTTGCCGTCGTACAGCTTGGCGCCGTAGTCAGTCCCCGATAGGTTCTCGACTGTCAGGTTGATGCCCACCTGGCTGAGCTCCTGGGACACCACCTGCAGGGCTGCCACCCAGTCCGTGTAAGCGCTCTGGTTGATGATGGTGAACGAGAGCCGCTTTCCGTGCGGCGAGGCGAACACCCCGCCTGACCCGCGCTTGAAGCCGGCCTTCTCCAGGATCGAGATGGCAGTCTTCGGGTTATAGCTATAACCTGCGCTGCCGAGCTCAGAGGTGTCGAGCCAATTTTGGAACGTCGGGGTGACGATCCCAGCCTGGTTGGCCGCTGCTTCATAGCCGTACTCGCCGATCAGGGCTACCCGGGCCCTGTCGATGGCAAATGCCATTGCTTTTCTGACGGCAAGGTTGTTCAGGAGAGGGACGGTCTGGTTTATGAATATGGAGACATTTACTACCGGCGGGAACCAGAAATGGTTGTTCGGGCTCTTGGACAGGTACTCACCCTTGAGGTTCGGGATGAACTGCCCGCCCCATTGTGCGCCACCGGTGGACAGCAGCGTGTTGGCAGGCGGGTTCGAGGTAAAGGCGGGGTACTCGATCGTCTGTACTTTCGGGAGCCCGGGCTGCCAGTAGTGGCTGTTGCGCGTGTAGGCCACGTTTTGTGCAGTGCAGTTGGACACGGCGTACGGTCCCGTGCCGACGGGGTTGGCGTCTTTGAAAGCGACCGGGTTCTTGACCGAAGCCCAGACGTGCTCGGGGACGATGCCCACCTGGTCCGCGATGTAGTAGAAGTAGGGGACCGCCGCAGTCTTGAACGACATCACGACGTTATTGCCGCTTTGGACCACGCTGGAGAGCACCGACCAGATGGTGTTCAAGTCAAGGGCCGGGTATTTCTTAAGCATGTTGAAGGTAAAAGCCACATCGGCCGCGGTGAGTGACTGGCCGTCGGTCCATTTCACACCGTTGCGTACCGCGAAGGTAAGGACCTTGTTGCCGTCGCTCCATGTGGCAGAAGTGGCGAGCCACGGTGTCACCTTGGCGTTGTTGAGAGTGTCCACGAACATGAGCGGCTCGTAGATAACGCCCATGGAGAGGCCAGTATCCGACGGGTTGAACGGGTTGAACCCGCACGTCCACAGGTACTCGGCGTTGGAAATTGTCAGGGTCCCGCCTACTGCGGCGGAGCCAGCGTTATTTGCTGTGGCACTTGCCACAGAAGACGTCGTGGTCGCGCCAAGCAACCCGGCGGAAGCCAATATGGCCATCATCCAATTGCGCTTTGACATGGTCCTCCTTTAGTCGTTCGAACGTGTTACGTGAGACTGGTCAGGCACTGGAGACCTCTGCCTTATACGGGAGCCCGCCGCTCACGATCAGGTGCGACCCGGTTATGTGGTCGGCCAACGGAGAGCACAGGAACGCTATGGTGCCGGCAATGTCCTCGGGCTTCTCGAATTCACCGAGAAGCAGACGTCGACGGTACTCGTCCTTGACCACATTCGGGTCGAGACTGCGTTTACCGCCCTCCTGTTGCCATTCCAGCTCCATCATTTCTGTCGCGACGTCCCCCGGGCCGACTGCGTTCACGTTGACGTACGGGGCCAGCTCCTGGGCCGCCACCTGGGTGAGCCCGACGATCGCGAACTTTGCAGCGCAGTAAGGCCCGAAGTACTTCGTCGTGCAGTTGACCTGGGCGACGTACGAGCCAAGGTTGACGATACGGCCGAACCGTCTGGCGACCATGCCGGGCGCGAAGGCATTCACCATGAGGAAGGTGCCCTTAGCCATCACATCGAGGTGGGCGTCCCAGTCTCCCTCGCTGCAATCGAGGATCGCTCGGTACTGGGAGATCCCGGCATTGTTGACGAGGAAGTCGACATGGGACAGCGATGCCAGCGCAGACCCTGCCAGCTCGCGGACCTGGGCAGCCGAGGAGACGTCGGCGGCAATAGCCGTTGCCTTGCCCCCGCCGGCCACGATCTCAGCGGCCGTGCGCGCAGCTGTCTCTTCGTGGAGGTCGTTCACCACGACCTCGCAGCCGTAGCCGGCGAGCAGGCACGCCGTCGCGCGGCCGATCCCCCGCCCCGCGCCGGTTACGAGAACGGTACGCCCGCTGAAGTCGAAACCGCTGGTTGCACCTTCTTGCACGGTTTCGCTCGCATGCACGCAGTAATATCTACCACCGGACGCGACTCAGTTCAAACCGAGGGGGAGCCGTGATCGGCGAACGGCGGCGACAGGACATTCACCAAAGGGTTGAGCAAAGCGGTTACGTCGAGGCGCGCCAGCTGGCGGCCGACCTCTGCGTCGACGTATCGACCATCCGTCGCGACCTCGATGCCCTGGCACGTTTCGGTCTCGTCCAACGCACTCACGGTGGGGCTCTCCCGGTCAAGGACGCTGAGCCCATCGACCTCCCCTACGAGCTCAAAAAAAAGGAGCGACTGGCGGAGAAGCGCGCCGTGGCGAAATACGCCGCATCCCTTGTCGCCGACGGTGCGTCCTTGGTCCTCGACAGCGGGTCGACCACCTACGCGCTCGCCCAGGCGATCCGAGGGCGGCGGGACCTGACAGTTGCCACAAACGACCTGCGTATTGCCCACTACCTCGCTGCAGGTGGTGGGCTTCGTCTCTTCGTCACTGGCGGCCAGCTGATCGACTCCGTGTTCACCCTGGTCGGCCCGGGCGCGCTCGCCAACCTGTCCGGCCTGCACGTCGATTGGGCGTTCCTAGGTGCCGACGCCGTAGACGTCGAAGCCGGGGTGACCAACCTCAACACTGTGGAGATCCCCATCAAGCAGGCGATGCTCGAGGCTGGGGCGCGCCGCGTGCTGCTGGCGGACAGCTCGAAGTTCGGGCGCAAAGCCCTCGCGACCGTCGTGAGCATCGACGCCTTCGATTGCATCGTCACCGACGCCGGGCTGCCCGCCTCCGTACGGGCCGGCTACGGCAGCCGGCTTGTGTGCTTGCCAGTCAGCCCAGGGCAGCGATCTCGCAGTAATTCGCCCGTCACAACCCCCCACAACGGCCAGGCAAGTTGAAAATCAGCTCCGCCCGGTGGTAGACGTGGTTGCATGGATGTAAGCGAAGTCGTGCAACAAGGTGCAGATGGGGCCGGGGGGGCCCCGAGGCTCCGCTTCGGCGAGATCTTCCCCGGCGTGAAGAAGCCGCTGATCGCAATGGCCCACATCCCAGCGCTCCCCGGGACACCGCTTTACGCGGAGGTCGAAGGTGTGCGGGGGCTCGTCCGCCACGTGCGCCACGAAGTATCGGTCCTGGTTGACGCCGGGTTCGACGCAGTAATGTTCTGCAACGAGAACGACCGGCCTTACGTACTGAGGGCTGACCTGGTCGCCTCCGCGGTGATGGCACGGGTCGTCGCCGAGTGCGCGCCTCAAACCGTCCCTTTCGGTGTGGACTACCTCTGGGACGCCGAGTGTGCGCTTGCCGCCGCTGTTGCCACGGAGGCTCGGTTCATGCGGGAAGTGGTCACTGGAGTGTGGGAGTCGGACATGGGCCTCTGGAACACTGACGCCGCAAACCTTTTGCGTCGCCGGCGCTCGCTTCACGCCGATGATCTGGCAATTTTCATGAACGTCACTCCCGAGTTCGCTTCTTCAACCGGTGGGCGTTCGTCGGTCGAGGTCGCCAGGTCGGTCGCGGTGTCCAGCCTGCCGGACGCCATCTTGATCTCGGGGCCCATGGCCGGTGCCGAGCCGAGCATCTCCACGCTTGCCGACGCGCGCCGCGCAGTCCCCACCGAGATCCCCGTCCTTTTGAACACTGGAGCGAGAGCAGACAACATCGCCGGCTTCCTCGAGTTCGCGGACGGGTGCATTGTCGGTAGCTCGCTGAAAGTTGACGGCTACACCTGGAACCGGGTCGACCCCAAGCGGGCAGAGGCTTTCGTTCGCTCCGCTCACCAGGCTTGACTCAGCTATGGGCGAGCTTTTCCTTGGCATTGACCTCGGCACGACCGCCACCAAGGTGACGCTGTTCGACCCCGACCGCGGTGCCGTCGCCTCGGTGTCCGAGGAGTCCTCTCACTACTCCGCCAACCCGGCATGGTCGGAGGCCGACACGAGCGTTTGGTGGCGCAACGTCTGCGAGCTTGTGCCACGGGCCCTGGACGTCGCAGGCGCTCGAGCGTCCGAGGTCAGAGGCGTCGCCGCGAGCGGGATGGTGCCTGCAGTCGTGCTCCTCGACGGAGCGGGCAAGGTGCTGCGGCGCGCCATCCTTCAAAACGATGCTCGAGCGGTGTCGGAGATAGCGGAGCTGGCCGGCGAGCTCGACCGGGAGGGGTTCGACGTGCTGGGCCAGACGGGGTCTGATCTCACACAACAGTCCGTGGCCCCCACCTGGCAGTGGTTGACGCACCACGAGCCAGAGATAGCGACCAGGGCGGCGGTCATCGTGGGTTCCTACGATTGGCTCGCAATCGCGCTCGGCGCCGACAACCACGTCGAAGCCAACTGGGCACTGGAAAGCGGGCTGTACGACCTCTCGGGGCATACCGCCGATGCCGTGCTTTCAGCTGCGGGCCTCCCGGGCTCCCTCTGTCCACCGGTTGTCCAGCCGGGCCAGGTCGTCGGCCGGTTGAGCAGGGCAGCCGGTCAGGCGACATCCCTTCCAGAGGGGCTTCCCATCTACGCCGGTGGCGCTGACCACGTGCTCGCCGCATACGCGGCCGGCTTGAGCTCGCCAGGGGACTGGCTGATAAAGCTTGGCGGGGCCGGGGACATCCTCGTCGTAACCGACGCGCCAGCGATCGACCGACGTTGGTACCTGGACGCGCACCCCGCTCCTGGGCTGTGGCTCCCAAACGGCTGCATGGCCACATCGGGGAGCCTCCTTCGTTGGCTGCAGGCCATTGTGGGCGGCGTTCCGCTCGAAGAGCTCGACCGCGAAGCGGACGCGGCACTGCCCGCCTCACTGGTCTGCCTGCCCTACTTCCTTGGGGAAAAGTCCCCGCTTCATGACCCCGACCTGCGAGGTGCGCTGATCGGGCTACATCTCGGGAGCACCCGCGGGGACATGTTCCGGGCATGCATGGAGGCGACCGCCTATGGGTTCCGGGAACACGTCGATGCCTTCAAAGAAGAAGGCTTGCGGCTTGGCGACGGACGAGTGAGCAACGGGGGCAGTGGTTCGATGGCGTGGAAGCAGATCCTCGCCGACGTCCTCGGGACCGAGCTCACTTCGATCGCTGACCACGGTGGGGCCTCCCTGGGCGCCGCTCTCGTGGCCGCAGTGGGATCAGGGTCCCTGCCGGACTGGACGGCCGCCGCCAAGTACGTCTCCCTGGGCCACACCATCACCCCCAGACAGGAGCATGCAGACCGGTATACCGAGGCCTACGCAATGTACCTGGAGCTCCAGCGGGTGCTCACACCGTTTTCCCATCGGCTCGCAGCGAGAGGACGCCGGTGAGCGGGGCCGTCGCGGTCGTCACGGGTGCAGGGTCGGGTATCGGCGCCGCTATTTCACGCGAGCTCGCGGGAAGAGGTTTCGTCGTCGTCCCCACTGACCTCGACGAGGCGTCAGCAGCGCGTACTGCCGAGGATTGCGGGAGCCCGGCTTTTTACCGCCTCGATGTGACCAACGCCAGCGGTGTCAACGAGACGGTGCAACGGATCACTGGACGCCACGGGGCACCGTCTGTTTTCGTGTCGAACGCCGGCGTCTCGAGGATGCGACGGTTTTTGGATATCACACCTCAGGATCTCGACTTCACGCTCGGTGTCAACCTTCGTGGGCTCTTCCTCGCCAGCCAGGCTGCAGCTCGGGTGATGGTGGAAGCGGGTGCTGGCGGCTGCATAGTCAACATCGCCTCGATGGCCGGCAAGCAGGGCCGTGTGCCGTTCCTCGCCGACTATGTCGCTTCCAAGTTCGGCGTCGTCGGTCTCACCCAGGCGATGGCATTCGAGCTCGCCGAGTTCGGGATCCGGGTCAACAGCGTTTGCCCGGGCTATGTGGTGACACCGATGCAGGACAGGGAGCTGCTCTGGGAATCCGAACTTCGCCAGACCACGGTCGCGGCAGTAAAGGAGATGTTCCTTGCCGACACGCCGATGCGCCGGCTGGAGCTGCCCGAAGACGTCGCCCGCGTAGTGGCCTTTCTCGTCAGCGACGACTCCGCTTTCGTCACCGGAGAAGCCATTGCCGTCAACGGCGGGGCGTTCATGGACTGAGCCCGTCGAGCAGTCGAGCTCCGTCAGGTAGGACGGTGCCCGCTCGCCGGTGGCGCTGTCGTCCCGCCGCCGTTATCCCGTGGAGTTTCTCAGGCCGCGAGCGCGGCCCGCCTGCGGCGAAGATAGAGACCTCCGGCCAGCGTGATCATGCCGACGCCGACGAGCAGCGCGGGGTATGACGCCTCGGGTAGCGGTGAGCCAAGGCCCAAGGGCTGCCAGATCGGGTCGACGTTTAGGGCGTAGTCCGCCGTCACTAGGGTCGGTGAGCTGTACATCGTGCCGTCGTCGACGGTCGTGTCCCCCTGGACGTTGTCCCCGCCGCCGGTGAGCACCCATATCAGCATCGGCTGGTCATAGGACGATGCCGACCCGCCGGTCGGATAGGCGCTCTTCGGGTAGGCCCCGTTGGGGGTCTCGCTCGGCGCGTACACCGGCTCCACCTCCTCGCCCGGGTCGCCCGCCGGGTTCGTCGTCGTCCCACCCCAGACCTGGTAGGCGCCAGTGTTGTTGGCGGGGTCGACCAAGTAGAGCTTGGTACCACCGGTGCGGGTGGAGTCAAAGACGATCTGCGTACCGTCCGGGCTCCAATCGGGGTCCTGGTCCCCGAAGCTGGCGTTGGCCGTGTACGTCTGGACGGCTGGGATGATCGTCGGCGTGGTCGACAGGTCGGTGCAGGAGTTGCCCGCCGCGGCGAGTGTCAGCAGGTAGATGTTGTCTGTGGAGGTGGTCGGGTTGACGCCGACGTAGACGAGCTGGTTGGGGTTCGTCGGGTTCCACTCGGGCCGGTTTGACTGGCCGTCGGTGCTGGAGATCGGCCCGGCCGGCGCGGGGCAGTTGCCCGTCGAGATCTGCACCGGGCTTTCGGTTGGGACGCCGAGAGCCGAGAGCGTCTCCTCTTGGAGGGTGCAGGGCGATGAGGTGCCCTGGCACTGGATGAAGTCGAGCGTCGACCCGGTGCTTGTCGCGGCGGTGACCGTCGGCGCGAAGTCGTTGTACCCACTCGGCGGGGTGGCCAGGGTAGCAAGAGCGCTGCTAGGCGTCGACGGGTAGGCGACCGAGTAGATAGACCAGGGGCCGGGATTGCCGGGCGATCCCCGGTCGGCCGAAAAGTAAAGGGTCCCGCCGCTGGACGAGAAGAAGGGCATCGCGTCGATGGAGCCCGCGGTGCTTTGGGTGTACGCCGGGTTGGTGGGCGGGCTGCCGGGCGGGCACTCGGAGTTGGTCGTCCCGAGGGGCACGCTATAAATGGCCTCGCCGTCGCTGCAAGAGGAGGCGAACACGATCGCATTGTTGGCCCCTGGGAAAGTGGCGCTAGCTACGCCGCCACCCATGAGGAGGGCCCCGGCTGTCAAGAAGCCGACAGCTGCTGCTATGGCCACTCGGTCGATGCGCCCATGGATCACGAGAGTGCCCTTTCCTGCCCGGGCTCGATGGGCCCGATCGCTGACACCACTCGCCATGCGAACATGGGACCAATTTTCGCACCGTCCCCCACAACCCCAAAGTGCTGACGAGGGGGAATGGGTGAACGGCAGGCTAAGCGCCGGCGAATGTTTTCATGTCCAACGACTGAGAGAATGCAGATGACCTCGCAGAGTGGCGTTGGATCTTTCGGGGCACGGGCCCGTGCTGGGATCAGGGCAGTACTCTCGGGGGGTGAACGAGATTGCCAGCGCGCCATGGGCAGAGCCCTCGGCCACATCTCTTGCAGGCAAGGAGCTAGGCGGCCGGGCAGCCGAGACTGCCAGCGCGCCATGGGCAGATCCGCCGGAACTCGTTGCCGTTCTAGCAAGCCTCAGGGAGGCGCAGGAACGCATCGACCGGGCGACCAAGCAGCTCGAGCTTGCGGCTGAACTCGAGGCAAGGCTCCGCGCGCTGCTCGAGGGGCGGTCCGGTCAGGAACTGCCCCTTCTTGGCTCTCCGGAACGCCAGGCCGCCGAGCTCGAGGCAACCGGGATCCTCCTAAAGGCGGAGCTGCGAGCAGCAAAGATCCTCAACTACTCGCGTAGCCGCGGCGATTCCGACAGTTACAGACGTGCCGCAATCGACCTCGACGCGGCACGCGCGCTCGAGGGCCAACTTGGCCAACTCGCGGACATCGAGGCAACGCTTGCTGCGATAGGGCGTCAACTGGCGCGGCGCGAGATCGCCGGTGAGCCAGGCCCGTCACGTATCGCGCTCGACAGCGGCCCCGCGCAGCGCCGAGTTCGCCCCGTGGGCCAGTCGGTACCAGTCCCGTTCTTCCGTCGCCCCCGTCGAGATGATCCAGCATGAGCCTGGATGTGCCGTTCGGCGAGGCCGAGCTCCCTCTAGCCGGCGACAGGCCTGGTCCCGCTTCGCTATTGCTCTCGTCGGAAATTTATTACACCGACGAAGAGCTGATAAAGGCTCAACGTTCCAGACTGATCGAGTTCGAAAGGCGTGCACGGGAGCTTGAAGCGCATGTCCTTACTGCACAGGCCCGACTGGGGGCGCTCGTAGTACGAGCACGGGTTCGGTCTGGGGAGGTCGAAAAGGAGCAAGTCGCCGGGTTGGTGCCGTGGGCGGAGGAAGAGTCAATCGCCATCGTCCAGGACGCCCGGCAGCGGGCCATGGAGCTCAGCCTGGGCACCGAGGCGCAGCCCGACCTCGAGGACCTCGGAAGGTTGCTGCTCAGCCATTTCGAGCTGCAAGAGCAGTTGGTGCATTTACTCCGGGAGGCCGCTCTCGCGGCTGGACCGAGTAACCCGCTATAGGTTTTGAAGCCGCCCGTAAGTTAAGCCCCCGTTAACCAAAGCGCCACGTGCCAGACGGGGCGTGTTCAGCGTGCGACGCTACTGTTCGAGCCGAATATTACTTGATGTTCCCGTACCGGTCCTGGGAGGGTCGTGCCGGCTCGCCAATGTGCTGAGAAGTCCTCCCGGGCCCCTGGGGCAACGCTATGACCCTTGTCCTGGACCGTCCGCGGCCAACCGCCGTCGGGACGCCGGACGACCTCTCGGAGGTCGGGCGCTCCGGGACGCCTGGCCGCGGTGGCGCTGGCCGCGCGCCCCAGCAACCTTTGCGGCCGGCTTGGCAGCGGACAGTCGTGAGCTGGTGGCCCTGCGCCCTGGCCTTGCTCGCGCTTGCGGTCTACGTAGCCGCTGGTTGGTTCATGTTGTACTCGGCGCACTATGCCATCGGCGACGCCATGTCGCGCGCCGAAGATGCCAGGGCAGTTCTGTTTAGCCGGGACCCGCACCTGGCGGCCTGGGGCTTCGGATGGTTCCCGGGCCCCGTGGTGCTGGAGCTGCCCTTCATGCTCGTAGCGAGCCCGCTGAACCACGCAGCCCTGGCTGGCCCGCTCACTACAGCCGCCTGCGGAACGCTCACGGTCCTGGTCCTCGTCCGGCTCTTCCGGGCTCTTGGCCTAAGCGAGCCCGTGGTGGCGGGGTTGACCCTGACATATTGCCTCAACCCGGTGATTATCTTCTATAGCGCCAACGGTATGAGCGAGGCCTCGTTCTACTTGGCAGCCACTGTCTTCCTGCTTGGGATCGTCCAGTGGTTCAAGGAGGGGGGCCCGCGGCCGCTCATCTTGATGTCGCTGGGGCTCGCGGCCGCAATGACCATCCGGGAGGAGGCGATTGTCCTCGTGCCCGTTGTTGCTGTCCTCGTCGCTTTTCGCGAACGTGCCTGGGCGCGTCGCGCCAAGGTCGCCACACTCGTCGCCCTCCCGGGGATCTTCGCCTTCGCGCTGTGGACCTTTGCCAACTGGTTGATAATGGGAAACCCCCTGTCCTGGTACGACACACTCCGGGCTGGAGGCGGTCCTCCTGTCAATGCAGCATGGCTACCAAAGAACCTCACGCTCGCTAGCGCGTCCGTCTATTCCCTCGGTTATATGTGGGCTTTCGTGCCGTCGCTATTCGTAGTCGTGCCGCTGCTCTTTCTCGTTGTACGTTCGCGAAGACGCAGGTGGGAGCTAACCGCAATCCTCGGCGCCACGGCCGTTATCCCCGGTATTGTCACGATGCAACTCCCTTCTCGCGGGAGCTGGGGGGATCCCCGGTATTTCGCCACTCTCACAATTTACGCCAGTGTGCTCCTCGGCTTCGCGGCACGCGAAGTGATGAGCAGGCGGACGCTGTCTATGCTCGCCAAGCGAGCCCTCTGCGTCGCCGTTGTAGTCCTTGGCGCAATCGATGCCTTTAGCGGGACGCATAACGACGTCAGCCCAAATCGTACCCTTGTCGAGGGCGAGTCCGTGCCGTTCCGAACCGCGCTGGGTTTGTCCTCGACGGCCCGCAGCTGCGTTCAGTACTGCCTGGTGGCTTGGCAAGACTTCGACAAATACATCGATCCCCACCTCTCCCGAGGTCAGTTGATCATGGTCGACACGGGCAACGATTTCCCTGCCCCGCTGTTCTCCAGGTACCCAGCGCAGTGGGTCATTCCCAGCGACCGAGACTTCGCGGCACTTGCCGACAATTTCTCTGGCCAGTTCCAGTGGCTTCTGATAACACCTTGGGCAAAACCGGACTCTCAAACCCCATATCTTGACCAAGCGCTCGCGTCTACTAATGGAGGTCATTGGAAGTTGACCAAGTACTTCGGCCCAACCGCCGGCCAACCCTACCGCTGGGTGCTCAACCGCAGCTCATGAAAGAAGAAGCGCGGGTGAAATATATAAGTATTCGTCGGGTGACCCGGTTCGCTCGGTTTACGGGCGTCTCCTTGGTCGCCACAGTGCTGGCTCAAGCGGGCCTTGCTGTCGGCAACGGGTTCAAGCGCTGGCCAGCTCCGGCTGCCGTCGCCTTTTCGTTCGCCGTGTCCGCCCCGCTCGCCTATTTACTGTGCAGACGCTACGTATGGAGGGATCCCGGTCGGGCAGCTCGGCCACGTGAAGCGGCGGCTTTTTTTGCCATTGCACTGCTCGGGTCGCTGACCACCTTGGTGAGCGTATGGCTGGCGGTGTGGGTGGATAACTTCCTCACTTCGGACCACGTGACATTG
>DATKHZ010000186.1:0-2752 GCA_035509995.1 Acidimicrobiales bacterium
GGTCCCGGTCGGCCTTGATATAGCTAAAAGCCATGGGAAATACTAGCAAATCTCTTGCCTGGCGCCGGTGACCCGACGCCTGTGCGAAACCCGCCACACCGTGCCCTGGGACCGGACGGCCAACCGACTGGCTCACCTTCAACGGCGACAACGCCCCCTGGGGGGCGGCGTCAGCGGGGGGGACGACCGGGCATCGTCAGGCTTGGATTCTGCAACAGCCTCTTTTCCGAATAAAAATGCTAACAACTGTGCTGATCGGGACGGTTCGCCGTTGGCCGTTCGACGTACCTCGTGCCGCTTGTCATTCAGCGGGCCTAGCGGGCGCAGCGGGCCTAGCGGGCGCAGCTGGCCCAGCGGGCGCAGCTGGCTTAGCCAACGCTTTCTTTGGATCCTCCATGTGCTTGCCCTGGAGCAATGTCCACGCTCTCCCGAGGGCAATGGCCATTGAGCCGATCATAACGTAGGCGAGGTTTTCGACCCCGCTATTACCGCGGGGCTGGACGATCAGGTAGACGCCTTCGACAATTTGAAAAGTGAACGTGCCCGTGCTCAAAAAAAGGTACGCCAACTGGCTGGGGGAATGGGAAATCTTGCCGTGAAGGCGCAAGGTGCTCACCAGGCTGCTGACGGCGAGGATTACCGCGGGATAGCCGAGGTTGACGCTTGGCACGAGCGCGCTCATCGCCACGAAAAACGTGTTGACCAGACCGGTGAACGCAGCCGCTGCGAGGGTTCTTCCTCGATCTGGTGCTGCCTCGCCGAAGACAGTCTCAGGGCGCAACGTGACGGACACGAACAACAGGCCGATAAGGGCTCCACACGCGCCCGTCACCGCAGCGAAGTACGCGATGTAGCTGCTGGGGACCACGTCTATCGTGCCGACCTGTGCATTGCGGCGATAGTAGGCGGTAGCTGGCAGAATGCTCGGATGGAACTTCGCATCATGGTCGAACCCCAGCAAGGCGCAACCTACGATGACCAGTTGCGGGTCGCCAAGCACGCGGAGAAGCTCGGTTTTGCCGCGTTCGTGCGCTCCGACCACTTCGTGCGCATAGGTGGTGGCGACCCCGGCCCGGGCCCCACGGACTCTTGGGTAACGCTCGCCGGCCTGGCTCGTGAGACCAGCCGTATCCGCCTCGGCACCCTGATGACGTCCGCCACGTTCCGTCTGCCCGGGATGCTCGCTGTGCAGGTGGCCGAGGTCGACGTCATGAGCGGAGGGCGCGTGGAGCTCGGCTTCGGAGCGGGCTGGTTCGAGGCCGAGCACACGGCGTACGGCGTGCCGTTCCCCGGTGTCGAGGAGCGCTTCGACCGTTTCGAGGAGCAGTTGGCCATCATCACGGGGCTTTGGGGCACCCCCGAGGGCGAGCGGTATTCGTACACGGGCCGGCACTACCGATTGGAGGGCTGCCCGGCCCTCCCTCGCCCGGCTCAGCGCCCGCACCCGCCCGTCATCATCGGCGGCAGCGGGCCGAGACGGACGCCCGAGCTTGCGGCCACCTATGCCAATGAGTTCAACGTCGGGTTCAGGTCGATCGAAGTGGCCCAAGAGAATATCGAACGGGTGCGCGCAGCGTGCCGCAAGGCTGGACGCGACCCGTCCTCTCTGGTCTACTCCGTCGCCGGGGTGCTTGGCGTCGGAGAGGACGAGGCCGAAGCCCGCCGTCGTGCCGCGGTGAGCGGGACTGATTTCGCCACGCTTCGCACCGGGGTCGGTCTTGTCGGGACCGTTGGCGAGGTTGTGGAACGGCTCAAGGAGTACGAGGCGATGGGCGTGTCGCGCTTCTATATGCAGTTCAACGACCTACAAGACTTGGACCAGCTGGATCTCGTCGCGGAACATGTAATGCCAAAGGTGTGAACTCAACCTCTAATTTTCGGGGACCTGTTTTGTGCGCGCGCCCTTCGCAGCCGTACGCGCTACGGTCCGTTCCGAAACGTCGGCTGTGAGCACATCTACCAGGTAAGTCCGGCGGGTGAACAACAGGAGTGCCCCGGCTGCCAACAGTGGGGCCAGCATGATCATGAAGGTGTACTCGAGGCCCGTCCCAGCGGCGGCCTGTACCTGATGGGGCACGATGTTCAGCCCGGCGCCGAGGTTTGCATGCGGTCCCCCCAAAAGTGACGAGACGTAGCCGAAGAGCAAAGGCGCGAAACCCTGAAGCAAGCTGCGGGCAAAAGTGCGCACTGCTTCGGCGCGGCCCCAAAGGCCAGATGGGACGACGTCGAGCCTAGCGGCGGCTAGTGGTGCGCTTGGTGCAGCAACAAAGACGACTGCGATGAGGAAAAATGGGATTGCGACCAGCAGGCTGCTCATCGCCAGGCCGGGGAGGAAAACCACAGCGGCTCCCACGAATGTGAAGCCGGCGAGCAGGACGCGGCCGTCGGCTATCTTCCTTCCGACGAGGCGGTCGGCTAAGCGGCCTCCTATGAGAGTCCCAACGATTGCGCCGGCACCGATCACGACGAGGACACCGGTCCCCAGCGCTTGGCTGACGCCGAAATGAGTCTCGACGTAAAGCAGGGCAAAAGCTTGGATCCCTGCCAGGAAGAAATTCCCGAGCACCGAGGCGGCAATTAGCACCAGGTTGCTCCGGATCCTCAGCACATAACGCGCAGCTGCCCAAGGTGATAACTGCGCCGGGTCCTCGTGTAGCACCAGCTCGCGATTTGGTTGGACATCGTCTCGCTCCCGGGCGTGGCGTCGCACCTCTGAGGTGCCGAGCGGCGGCGTGAGCCCGAGGTCCTGGCC
>DATKHZ010000187.1:0-3791 GCA_035509995.1 Acidimicrobiales bacterium
GGGGGACGGCGCGCCCCCGTGCAAGCGCGTCCAGGGGTACTCGAGCCCATCGGCGACCACTTCCGCCACGCTTTCGCCGAGGTAGCGCGAGACGAGCCACAGGCCCAGGTCGATCCCGCTCGTCACGCCCGCGCTCGTCACGACGTTCCCCTCGTCGACGACCCGCTCGGCCATGACGACGGCACCCAGGAGCGCCAGGTCGCCCTGCGCGTCGTGGTGGGTCGTTGCCCGTCGTGAGCCGATCACACCTGCGTGAGCGAGCAGCATCGCGCCGGTGCAAACTCCGGCCATAACCGAACCGTCCCGGGCTGCCTCTGCGAGCAACGGCAACCACTCGCCACGCTTGACCTCAGCCCAAGCACCTATCTCGTCCTTCGCCACCCACCCGCCGCCGGGCACGACGACCACGTCCGCCGCCCCGGGTACGAAAGTCGTGTCGGGCTTGAAGTTCACCCCGAAGGCCCCGCTCACCCACTCGACGTGCTCTCGACTGCAAATCCTTACCGATACCTCTGCTCCGACGGCCGCTGCGCGCCTGAAGACCTCTAGCGGGCCGATCACGTCCAGCTCGTCCACCCCATCAAAAACGATTAAATCGACGAGCAAACTAAAGCCTCCCTTTCCCTGGCCGTTGGCCCGGAGCTGTACTCCTCGAGCCGTTCGCGCGATACCGTAGCAGCCCGGCGGCACGCTCAGCCGTGATGAGCCTTGATGCGTCGCAGGGGCGGCAGCGTCGGCGGTGGTTGTCGCCGCGGGGGAAGGTCCCCGAGCAGTTCAGCCGTCGCTTCGGAGACTTTTCGGACGGCTCGTTCGAAGGCATCTTCCGAAAGGGGCGACACAGAGGCTACCCCGCTCACCTTGCGGACGAACTGGCGAGCGGCGGCCTCTACCTCTGCGGATGTGGCAGGAGGCTCGAGGCCTCGCAACGTCGTTATATTGCGGCACATATCGAACGCCAGGCTACCGCTGGCACGAACGGCAGAAGTACGCGCTCTTGGCGCCGAAATGCACGCGTTCTATGGGGCGCCCGCAATTGACGCAGGGTTGCCCGAGCCGCCCGTAGACCTTGTGCTCCAGCTGGTAGCGGCCCCCCTCGCCGAAAAGGTCGCGGTACTGCTGATCTGCAAGGGACGAGCCGCGGCCGGTTATGGCCAGCTGCAACACCGATCGGGTCGCCTCTGCCAGCCGCTTGAGCTCAGCTCCTTTTAGCGAACCGCCGGGCCGGTCGGGGCGCAAGCGCGCCTCAAAGCAGATCTCGTCGGCATATATGTTGCCGATCCCGGCCAGGACGCTCTGGTCTACGAGGAGCGACTTGACCCGCGCTTGGCGGCCCGCGAACGCCGCACGGAGTTGAGCCACGTCGACGTCGAGCGCGTCCGGGCCGAGGTGGTCCAGCTCGTCGGGGCCCGCCAGGAAGAACTCACCGAAGGTGCGCGGGTCCACAAAGCGCAGCTCGCCCGCTCCCTTGAAAGCCAGCACGGCGTGGGTGTGCGGGGCCAGCGGATCCCCGGGCTTGGCAGCCAGCATTTGGCCGCTCATGCGGAGGTGGGCGATCATCACCTGGCCGTCGTCCCAGTTGAACAGCAGGTACTTCCCGCGGCGCCCCACGCTGGACAGGACGTGCCCCTCGAGCGCCTTGAGCAGTTCGGGCGGGTGCCTGCGCACTGTCCGCCGACCCGTCACGGTGATGCGTTCCAGCTTGCGGCCCACGTACTTGCTAGCGACGTCGGCGCGCACGGTTTCGACCTCGGGTAGTTCCGGCATGGTTTGCAGCGGGCCCGGCGGGCAGCGCCTGAGCGCTACTCCTGTGGTGGCTCTCGCGGGCTGCCGACCTGGGTGATGTCGGCGGCCTGGGTGATGTCGGCGGCCTGGGCGATGTCGGCAGCGTGAGCGATATCGTCGGCATGACGGGCGGCCTGGTCAGCCTTGATCGTGTACCAGGCGTCCTTGGCTGCCATCTGCTCGGCTTGTTTCTTCGAGCGGCCGGCCCCACTCCCCCTGGAGCGGCCACCGACGATGACTTGGGCTTCGAAGACCTTCGCATGGTCCGGCCCGCTGTCGGTGACGCGGTAAACGGGCAGCTCGTCGAAGGTCTGGGCACAGAGCTCCTGGAGGCGCGTTTTGTAGTCATCGTCCCCGGGCCCTTTGGCGGCCTCCCGTAATCTTTCCTCGAGGAGCCGGAGAACGATCGCGTCCGTTGTCGCGTAACCCGCGTCCAGGTAGATCGCCCCGATCAAGGCTTCCATCGCGTCGGCAAGGATCGAGGGTTTCAGCCGGCCGCCAGATGAGTCCTCGCCCTTGCCCAGCAGCAACGCGTTGCCAACTCGCAGCTCACGTGCTGTGCCCGCGAGCGAAGCCGAGTTGACTACAGCTGCACGCGCCTTGGCGAGCTCGCCCTCGGGCAGGTCGGGATAGGAACGGTAAAGATAGTCAGTTACGATCTGGCCGAGGACGGCGTCCCCCAGGAACTCCAGGCGCTCGTTGGGCTCGTGGCGGGGGTGTTCTGCGCACCAGGAACGGTGTGCCAATGCCTGCGCGAACAGGTCCTGGTCGTTGACCTGCCAGCCGAGGCGTTCGGCGAGCCCGGCACGTTCGGCGGCAGCATCGTCGCGGACCTCGGGCTCTAGCAGCACCGCTGCCTCAGGAGGCGTTCCCCAGCTTGGCGACGACGTAGTCAACGGCGTCGCGCACTGTCTTCAGGTCCTCGAGGTCATCGTCATCGATCCTGAAGCCGGCGAACTGCCCGCCGAGCTCCTTCTCGAGGGCCTCCACCAGTTCGATGAGCGCAAGAGAGTCGGCGCCCAGGTCCCCGAAGGATGCCCCCTCGGCAATCCGGTCCGGGTTGACCTCGAGGATGTCCGCTAGAGAGCCGCGGACCAACTCGAGTACTTGCACGCGCCCGAAACCATTCCCTTGCGCGCTGCTGTCCAAGGGCACGAAAAGCCAGGTTAGCACCGGGCCTGCTTATCACTTGGCAGGTTTCGCTCTCCGGCATCCGCTGGGGCGAGCCGGCGGAGGGACGCCAGTCGCCGCTAGTCCCGGCCGGAGCCTATGACCGATTCGATGCGCGCTACGAGCTTGTCTGCGACTGCATGGTGAGCCACCTTGACGGCGTTCAGGATCGCTCTCGCGCCCGAAGAACCGTGGCTTATGACGCAGACGCCGTTCACCCCGAGCAGGACGGCCCCCCCGTAGGTGTCCGGGTCGAACTCGGTCGCGATAGGCGCGAGAGCTGGCATGACGCCCTTAGCCGCCTGTTTGACTTCCTCAGTGCCCGACAGTGCGCCAATCACTGCTCCGACGACCGCCGTAACGGCACCCTCCAAGGTCTTCAGGACGACGTTGCCGGTGAAACCGTCCGTAACTACTACGTCGACGCGGTCGCTCATGACGTCGCGGCCCTCGACGTTGCCGATGAAACGGACTTCGGGACCAGCTTTTCCTTCGTCCAGCAAGCCATGGGCTTCTTTTACCAGGGCATTGCCCTTCGTGGGCTCTTCGCCAATGGACAGGATCCCCACGCGGGGGTCGGGTATCCCGAAGCGTTCCATAGCCAGGGCCCACCCCATCTGCGCAAACTGCACAAGCATCTGGGCGTTGCAATCGACATTCGCACCGGAGTCGATCAGCACTGTCGGCGTAGAGCCCGGGACCGGGATCACAGCGGCAATTGCGGGGCGTTGGACCCCAGGCAGGCGGCCCATCCTCAACAACGCGCTGGCCATAGTCGCGCCTGTGTTCCCAGCGCTTACCATTGCCGACGCCCGGCCTTGGCGCACGGCCTCCGCACA
>DATKHZ010000188.1:0-6018 GCA_035509995.1 Acidimicrobiales bacterium
ACGGGAAGGCGCCCGGCGTCGACCGCTCTGGTGACTCTTTCCGGCACGGCAACTTCATGGGGGCACACCCTCAGGGCGGGGTCATCGCGATCGCAGGCGACGACCCATCGGCTAAGTCGAGCACGTTGCCTACCGACAGCCAGTCCGCTTTCTACGACCTGGCCTTCCCGGTCATCGTCCCGAGCACAGTCTCCGACATCATCGACCTGGGCCTGCACGCGGTCCAACTGTCGCGTTTCTCGGGCAACTGGGTCGCCATGAAGCTTGTGACCAACCTGTGCGACGGCCTGGCCACGGTGCAGGTCCGCGAGCGCCGTGGCTTCGTGTTGCCACCGGTAGAGGTGGATGGGCGGGCCTGGCGGCACCACCAGCTCAGGTCGGTCTTGACACCCATTAGCCTCGAGCAGGAAGCCGAGCTGCACAACGGCCGGCTCGCGGCGACGAAGGCTTACCTTGAGGCCAACGAGGTCAACGTGACGGTCCGGCGATCCGTTGCTGACCGGCTCGGCATAGTGAGCTACGGCAAGCCGTTCACGGACCTGATGGAGGCGTTGGACTTGCTCGGCCTCGACCCAGGCCGGCCCGGTGTGCCACCCATCCGCATACTCAAGCTAGGCGCCTCGTACCCCCTGCCGGAGCAGACGGTCCGGGAGTTCGCCGCCGGCCTGTCGGAGATCCTCGTGGTTGAGGAGAAGCGGTCCTTCGTCGAGACCCAGATCAAGGAGATCCTGTACCCTCAGGTCGACCGGCCCGCGGTCCTCGGCAAGCTCGACGCTGCCTCGTCACCGCTGGTACCGGTGACGGGGGAGCTTAACCAGGCCCGGATCACTTCGGCGCTGCAGTCTTGGTTGCGCCCGCACCTGACCGAACCGGACGAGATCATGGGGGCGCCGGAACGGACGCGCCAAATCGCGGCCAGCGTCGAAATGCCGCGGCGGCCCGCCGCATTTTGTAGCGGGTGCCCCCACAGCCGCTCCACCGTCATCCCGGCGGGCGCGCTCAGCGGCGGCGGCTGCGGTTGCCACTCGCTCGTCTACATCGAGCCGAGGCACCGAAATGACGACCTGTTTTCGGTCGTACCCATGGGGACCGAAGGGGCCGAGTGGATCGGTCTCGCCCCGTTCGTCGATACACCGCACATGTTCCAGAACCTCGGGGACGGGACCTTCTTTCATTCGGGCGTCAACGCAGTGCGGGCGTGCATCGATGCGGGCGTGAACATGACGTTCAAGCTGCTCTTCAACTCGGCAATCGCGATGACGGGTGGCCAAGCGGTGCCCGGTGCCCGCGGCGTGCAGGCGCTGACCAAGGAGCTGGAGGCGATGGGCGTAGCGCTCACCATCGTCTGTACGGAGGACGTTCGCAAGTACCGCCGGCGCCAAGTCGCCGGCAATGCCGTTGTGTGGCCGCGGGAGCAACTCGACGAGGCCCAAGCGAAGCTGGCCAAGACCCCTGGCGTCACTGTCTTGCTGTACGACCAGTACTGCGCGGCCGAGGCTCGGAGGCTGCGTAAGCGGGCGTTGATGCCGGTCCCGCCGATGCACGTGGTCATCAACGAGGCGGTGTGCGAGGGCTGTGGCGACTGCCAGACCAAGAGCAACTGCCTTTCGGTGGTATCGGTGGCCACCGATCTCGGCC
This sequence comes from Acidimicrobiales bacterium, assembly GCA_035509995.1. Lineage (GTDB taxonomy): Bacteria > Actinomycetota > Acidimicrobiia > Acidimicrobiales > Palsa-688 > Fen-671. The sequence goes on from DATKHZ010000188.1 coordinate 1,639, forward strand.
GTAAGACACAGATCCAGGGTTCCTCTTGCAATCGGGATTACAGCTGCCTTGCCGGAGACTGCCCGTCCTTCGTGACGGTGGTGCCCAAGCGCCCGGGCGTCGAGCGCACCAAAGTCAGCCAGCCGGGTACCCCGAGCGTACCCGAGCCGACCAAGAAGGCCGTTGTGCCGGAGGATCCGAGACAGGCGTACGGCCTGCTGCTCGCAGGCATCGGCGGCACCGGGGTTATGACGACGAACCAGATCCTGGCGATGGCCGCCATGTTGGACGGCTACCACTGTGTGGGCCTCGACCAGACCGGTCTGGCCCAGAAGGGTGGCCCGGTGTTGTCTCATTTGCGCATCTCTCGCGGGGACGACCTCGTAAGGCCAGGAGCGACTGCTCCCGGCAAGGCGGACGCCTACCTCGTCTTCGACCCCGTCGTCGGGGTAACCCCTGTGGCACTCGACTGTCTAAGCCCTGATCGCACGTCGTGCGTGGTTAATTCGGACGTCGCCCCGACCCGGGACATGATCGTGGACGAGGCGATGCGTGAAGGGCCCGACATCTCGTCATTGGTCGGCACCATCGCCGCGGCCTGCGTCAAAGGACAGACCGCCTCTATGCCCGCGCTCAACCTCTCGGAGGCGATGTTCGCCGACCACATGCAGGCCAACCTGCTGTTGCTCGGAGCCGCTTACCAGAAAGGTCTGGTGCCGTTGTCGGTCGCCTCGGTGCGGGCGGCCATAAAGCTCAACGGAGTCAGCGTCGAGAAAAACCTGGCCGCGTTCGAGCTCGGGCGAGACGCGACCCGTCACACAACCGGCCAGCACGAGGAAACCCGCCTCGGCATGGTCCCGGTCTCGCCGAGCAAGAAGGCTCACCGTCAGGTTGCGTTATTGACGGCTTCCCTGGAGCTGCCGGCGGACCTGCCCAGCGAGGTCCTGACCCTTGCCGCGGAGCTGTTCGACTACGGCGGCGTTGCCCCGTCCCGTCGCTATCTCGACCTGGTTTGTCGGGCGGCCGTCTTCGAACGTTCGGCCTGTCCAGGTGCGCTGGATTTCACGGCTGCCGTCGCAAGGAACTTTTTCAAGGTCATCGCCTATAAAGACGAGTACGAGGTAGCTCGGCTACAGTTGAAAGAGCGCTTCCAGGCCGGTCTCGACGAGCGGTTCGGTGCGGCGAGGGTGTACTACCATCTGCACCCTCCAACCTTGCGGGCAATGGGTTTGCGCCGCAAAATCCGTGTCCGCTCGACGCTGGCAGTGCCCATGTTCGAAGTACTTCGCCGCCTGCGCGTGCTCCGCTCGACGTCGCTGGATCCGTTCGGGCGCACGCGGGCGCGCCGTCGTGAGCGTTGCTTGATCGACGATTACGAACGCGGCGTCCTCCAGGTCGGCGCCGACATCGCCACCTCGCCGGAGCGCGCCCTCACGGTGGCACGACTGCCCGAACAAGTCCGTGGCTACGAGTCCGTAAAAGAAGCGGCGATTGACGAGTTGTACAGGCGACTCGAAGCGCTGCTGCGCCCGGCGGCTTTGGCTGGCGCCCCGAGCGGGGTTGAGCCTGACGCCAAGGAGGCGGTCATATGTTGAAGAACCCTATGCATGTCTCGCTCGCAGCGGGCAGGCCAGTCGTCGGTTTTTGGCACGTCATCCAAGACCTCGCCATAACCGAAACGTTCCGCCACGCCAGAGTGGATTTTCTGGTCGTCGACATGCAGCACCTAGCCATGAGCCTGGAAGCCGTCGAGCGGATCGTAATAGCGTTGCAGCCGAGCGACGTCAGCGTGGTGGTGCGCACCCCGGTCAATGAGCCCGCCATGATCGGGCAGATCCTGGACGTTGGCGCTGACGGGGTCATCGTGCCGATGCTCAACAACGTCGACGACGTACGCCTCGCCGTCAGCGCGGTCCGTTACCCGCCGGAGGGCGTGCGGAGCTGGGGCCCGAGGCGCCTTCCCCATTACGACAGCGCCGATGACTACGCCCGCAACGCCAACGAGAACGCCGTCGTCCTGGTGCAGGTCGAGACGGCCGAGGCGCTGGCGAACCTCGACGAGGTGGTCGCTTTCCCAGGTATCACCGGTGTGATGGTCGGCCCCACCGACCTGGCGATCTCGATGGGCTATATGCATGACCGGAAGAACCCTGCGGTTACCGAGGCCGCCATGCGGGTCTTGGACCGGTGTGCCGAGCACGGAGTGCCGTTCGGGTTCTTCGCTGGGCCGCTCGAAGAGGCGCTCGAATGGCTGGACCGTGGGGCGCAGATCGTTGCCTGCGAGACCGACGCCTGGTTCATAGCCCGAGGAGTAGAACGGCTAGTCGATGCCTTTGACGAGGCCAGACGGCCCGTGACCTGATGGTCAGTCTTCTGAACGGGTTACCCTTTACCGGACGAGCGCCGCCCGCGGCTTAGCCGGTCCGGTCGAGTGAGGCTCAGTGAGACTCGCGCCCGACCGCGTCCCCGCGACTTCCTCTTAGGAAATCGAAGTCGGCACCTGCGTCCGCTTGCAGCACGTGTTTACGGTACAACCACGTGTAGCCGCCTCCGTCGTCGTCCCGGACGGGAGCAAGGTGTAACGACGAGCGCCGGTGCTCCAACTCTTCGTCGCTAACGTCCACGCGCAAGGAGCGGTGCGGCACGTCTAGCTCGACGATATCGCCGGTCTGCACCAGAGCAAGAGGGCCTCCGATGGCGGCCTCGGGCGCGACGTGCACGACCACAGTCCCGAACGCGGTGCCGCTCATCCTTCCGTCGGAGATGCGCACCATGTCGGTGACTCCCCGCATCAGCAGCTTCCTCGGTACAGGTACATTGGCGACCTCAGGCATGCCTGGATAACCGACGGGCCCGGCGTTGCGGAGCACGATGACTGTCGTCTCGTCGACGTCGAGGTCGGGGTCGTCCACTACCGCGTGGTAGCTCTCCGGTGACTCGAAGACCAGCGCACGCCCGCGATGCACCAGTAACCCCGGGGTGGCTGCCGACTGCTTGATGATAGCGCCGGCCGGGCAAAGGTTGCCGCGAAGGACAGCGGTGCCCGACCCTGCTGGTTGGCAAGGGTCGCTCAAAGAGTGGATGACTCGGTTGTCCCAGACCTCGGCGCCGGCGACGTCCTCACCGATCGTTCGCCCCGAAACTGTGCGTGCGCCCGTGTGCAATGCGTCGCCAAGGACTTTGATCAACGCCGCCAACCCGCCCGCATAGCAGAAGTCCTCCATGAGGAACCGGCCGCTCGGCGCCACGTCGGCCAGCAGGGGGACCTCCCGGGACAGAGCGTCAAAGTCGTCCAGACCGAAGTCGACGCCGACCCGCCCGGCGATGGCGAGCAGGTGTACGACCGCGTTAGTCGACCCACCGACGGCGGCGTTCACCCGAGTTGCGTTCTCGAACGCGTTGCGGGTCATGATCTCCGAAGGCCTGACGTCGGCGCGGACGAGGTCGACGACCCGGTGGCCGGCGGTGTGGGCCAGGGCGTAGCGCCGTTTGTCGGCCGCAGGCAAGCTGGAAAACCCGCTCAGCTGCATGCCGAGCGCTTCGACGATCGCAGCCATCGTCGAAGCGGTGCCCATTGTCATGCAGTGGCCGTCGCTGCGATTTAGGCAGAAGTCGGCCTCATCGACCTCCCTTTGGGTCATACGCCCCGCATGCAGGTCCTGCTCGAAATGCCACAATGCCGTCCCGGAACCGAGGTCGCCGCCGCGGTACTTGCCATTCAGTTTTGGGCCACCGGTGATCAGCATGCCGGGCATGTCGACGCTGGCGAGCGCCATGAGCATCGCAGGAGTGGTCTTGTCGCACGAGGACAGTAATACCGTCCCGTCGATCGGGTTGGCGCGCAGCGTCTCCTCGATCTCCATAGCCATCAAGTTCCGGAACAGCATGGCTGTCGGTCGCATCAGGCCCTCGCCCAGCGACATTGTGGGGAAGATAAGGGGTACCCCGCCTGCCTGCCACACGCCCTTGGCGACCGACTCCGCTAGACGGCCCAGGTGCGCGTTGCATGGGCTGAGCTCGGACGCGCTGTGACCAATACCGATGATCGGGCGCCCCTCAGTAGCGTCCGGCCCAAGGCCGAGTGAGCGCAGCATGCCTCGATGGGCCAGGGCGCCTCGACCGGTGGCCGCGAACCACTTCTGGCTGCGAAGGTCCGCGACCGGTGTGACCGCGCTCGCTACCGTGCTCTCCGTAGCGCTCATCCGACTAGAGGGAGCAGGGTCTTGCACACTGTCTCCGGATCACCGAAGGTCCCAGCGGAGCTGCATTGCAGGACCAGCTCGGTCAATGCACGGTTAAGGGGGGTTGGAATACCTAACTGGTGCCCCTTGTCTGCCACGTAGCCGTTTAGCGCCTCGATCTCCGTGCGCCGTCCCTTTCGCAGATCCTGCAGCAGGGAAG
>DATKHZ010000189.1:0-2253 GCA_035509995.1 Acidimicrobiales bacterium
CGCCCTCCGGCGTCGTTGCGGTGTGGCGAAATTTCGTGTCCCCATTGTGTCCCGAACCCCGCAAATCTGACCCGAACTCGGCGGCTCGCAGCGAACCCAGACCCCCGCAGGTGTGGCCAAAAGCCCTGCAAATGTGTGTCACGAACGCTGAGGGAGGGGCCATGTAGAAGACCTCTCTGATAGCGGTGCTGTGCGAGAGATGGAGGATTGCTGGCCCTCCAGCGTCGGCCAACGGGGGCAGGCGCTAAACCGCCCTGGAGCTGCGTTGGTTGAAGACCGTCGTGGTGAGCGTCCAGGGAAAAGGCCGGGCTTGACCTGGTCAGGTGGGGATCAGGAAGACGCTCCAGAGCGCCCGGTTCGGTGTTGGGCTGGGTGTCGTCGTTGAGGCGTCGAAAGGGATAGATGGCATCGAAACCGAGGGTTTAGTTTGCCCCGAGGGATGGGCCTGGCGGGTGCCCGTGTTCTTGGCCAGGCGGTGCCCGGCGTAGAGGCGGCGTGAGCCTGATCTGCGGCTCTTGCACGGAACGTGAGAAGGCGAGCGTCGATATGGCGATCGGGATCGCAGGTCCCTGGTCGCGAGAGGGAGCGTGCCGAGGCTGTCACACCGGAGGCATTGAGTACCGACGCGGCGCTCGCTGGCGGACCGGTCCGTAGTAGCTGGGAAGCCGCTGCTCGCTGGGGTGGTGGTGGAGCGAAGGGGCCGGCTCACCAGGAATGTCCATGTCGTTCAACCGGCGTCTGGCCGGGAGGAAACGAAGATGAGCAAGCCAAGGCCCAACGACAAGTCGTTTGCGATTCCCAAGCAGTTGGTGTGGGAGGCGTGGCGGCAGGTCAAGGCCAACAAGGGCGCCCCGGGAGTGGACGGACAGGCTCTGGACGAGTTCGAGGCCGATCTGAGGGACAACCTCTACAAGATCTGGAACCGGATGAGCTCGGGGACCTACTTTCCGCCCCCGGTCAGGGCGATGGAGATCCCCAAGCCGCACGGCGGCGGGGTCCGAGTGCTCGGAGTGCCGACGGTCGCGGATCGGGTCGCGCAGACGGTGGTGGCCAAGTTCTTGGAGCCGCTGGTGGAGCCGAGGTTCCACCCGGACTCCTATGGCTATCGCCCGAGCAAGTCGGCCCACGACGCGCTGGAGACATGCCGGGAGCGGTGCTGGGAGTACGACTGGGTGATCGATCTCGACGTCCAGAAGTTCTTCGACGAGGTGCCGTGGGACCTGATCGTTCGTGCGGTGGAGGCGGTCACCGACGCCCGCTGGGTGCTGCTGTATGTGAAGCGGTGGCTTCAAGCGCCGCTCGAGCACCCGAACGGTGTCCTGATCGAGCGCACGAAAGGAACTCCGCAAGGGTCGGCGGTCTCGCCCGTCCTGGCGAACCTGTTCATGCACTATGCGTTCGATGCGTGGATGGCCCGAGAGCATCCGGGCTGTCCATTCGAGCGCTACGCCGACGACGCGATCGTGCATTGCAAGACACGTCGGCAGGCGGAACACGTGCTGAGCCGGATCGCTGCGCGGATGGCGGAGGTGGGGCTCAGGCTCAACCCCGACAAGACGAGGATCGTCTACTGCAAGGACAGCAACCGTCGCGGCAAGCACGAGCACATCTCCTTCACGTTCCTGGGGTTCGCCTTCCGGCCACGGAAGGCGATCAACCGCGAGACGGGGGAGCAGTTCACCTCGTTCTCGCCCGCGATCAGCCCCGAAGCGCTCAAGGCCAAAGCCGGTCGGCTCCGCAAGATGCGGATCCACCAGCGCACGGACCTGACGCTCAACGACCTGGCGGCGTGGCTGAACCCGATCGTCGCCGGGTGGATGCGCTATTACGGCCGGTTCTACCGGTCGGCACTCACTCCCCTCCTGCGGCGCGTCAGCCTCTACCTGAGGCGCTGGGCTGGGAACAAGTACAAACGACTGCGGACCCACAAACGGTTCCAGCGGTGGTGGACCGGGCTACAACAACGCGAGCCCGGCCTATTCGCCCACTGGCAGTGGATCCGCTCGTACTGACGGGCCGGTGAGAAGAGCCCGGTGACGGGAGACTGTCACGCCGGGATCCGAGGGAGCCGGGGGCTGCGATGCCCCCGGCCACCCGACAGCGAAACTCTCAATCCCAAGGTTGGAGGTTCGAGTCCTCCACGGCCCACTAGGAAAGCCTCGCTGTTGGCCAGAGCTCCAGGAGGTCGCAAGCGCAAGCAAGCGTCGCGCATCCGCCATGGCGCGACGCTCGCGTGACGCCGGATCGGACGAT
>DATKHZ010000190.1:0-3429 GCA_035509995.1 Acidimicrobiales bacterium
GCAGTGCATGGCCAGGACGTAATCCTGCGCCGGCGCCTTGAAGCGACGGAAAAAGAAATGAAACGGCTCCAGGAGGAAACCGCCGAGCAGCAGGCCGAGCTCCGCGCCATACACGCGACGATGACGATGCGTGCGCTGGCCCCGGCGCGCGAGTTCTATAGCCGCCTGCGAAGGGCGGCACGCTGAGCCCCCCCCGCCAGTTTGCCTTGATCGGCACAGCACCCGAGGCACCGGTCCCCGAGCAGGCGCTCGTCGACCTGCTCTGCGGGCCTCTCGGCATCGGCGCTGTCGTGCCGCTCCTCTACGACGAGCGGGGAAGGGTTGCCGAGGCGGGCACCTATCTTGGGCAATCCGGTGCCGCGGTACCGTTCAATGTCGGAGCGTCATTAGGGGCGCCCGAGCACGGTTTCCGCCGGGATGTCCCGGGGAGCGCGTCCAGCGTCATTGCAGTCAGCACAGCCGCCCTCGAGGGTTTGCCGACGACCAAGAGACGTGCCTCGGCCCCGTCGGCTCAGGAGGTCCTGGAGCACGTCCGCTCGAAGGGGTTACGCACGGTCTACGAGCCGTCATGGCGCTGGAGCGCTCCGCCGGGCGCGGCGTTCGCTCCCGGGCCGGCGGGCCCCCGGCAGTGGGCGGAACGCGACGAGGCCTGCCCCACGCGGGTGCTGGTGGTGACGGGGACGATCCCGGGCACCTTGGTGGGGGCCGAGGGTCTCATCGAAGTCGTCGAGACCCTGGCGCGCTGCGGTTCGACGCGAGTCACCCTCGCCTGCGCCGACGGTTTTGGCGCATCCCGCTTCGGCGGGCACTACCAGCGGCAGGGCGTCGAGGTCGTGGCCGGGCCGGTCGATTGGCGGGCCTGGTGCGCCGACCGCCGCTACCACTACTCGCACGTGCTCGTTAGCGACGAGGGCCTGACGACGCAGCTGTGGCAGCTCGTGCGCACGACGCAGCCACAGGCCATGGCTGTCCTGTACTCCGAGCGCTTGCCGTTCAGGCGGGCCCAGGCGCTGGGGGACGCGAGCTTGCACACCGAGGGGACCGAGACCGTGGCCGAGGTCGGCCAGACGCGGCTGCTCCACCAGGTTGAGGGCCTGCAGGCGGCGTGGTGCGCCAGCAGCGCAGATGCCAGCCTGCTCTCGGGTCTTGGCCCGCCGCTCGAGGTTTCCCATTTTGGGCCCCCGCTCGTCCGCCAGGGTGCTTTGAAGGGCTTCGCCGACAGGGAAGGCGTGGTCCTGGTAGCGACGGACAATTTCGACGTGTCAGGCGACCCGGAAGAGCCGGCCGTGCGCGCGCTCGAGGAGCTGGTGCCGGCGTGGCGGCGCCGTGACATGGGCCTGCGCGTGAAGATCGTCAGCGATTGGCCTACGCCCGGGCTTACCGAGGCGGCGGCCAGGTTCGGGGCGGAGGTGGTCCCGTCGGGCGGGGACCTCGTCGGTGCCCTGAGCACGGCGAGGTTGGTCCTGTCGCCGGTGAACCACGGTACGAGCGTCTCCTCCTGGGTGCCGGCGGCCATGGCAGCGGGCACTCCCTGGTTGACCACGGAGAAGGCTGTAACCGGCACTTACCTCGACGACCTCGAGGCACGAGCAGTCGTGGCCGATGTCGCCACGATGGGCCACCGGGGATGGGCCTTGCTCACCGACGAGCGGACCTGGGCGGAGTTCTCCGCCGGCATTTCCGCCCGCCTAGCCGGTCTCATCGCCGATCGCGAGGCGGCACTGCGTGCGGCCCTCTTGGGCGCGGGCATCGACCCCCCCGAAGGACCGCGCTGGCCCGTAGAACGCTGGTCGGCGCACCCGGCGACGCCTCCGGTGAGGGTACCCCTGCGCCCCGCTGCGGTGGCCGACCCCCCTGCGGTCTTCGTGCCCGACAGCTTGAGCGACGACGAGCGCTACGAGTTGTGGCACGAGCGCCGTGGCCCGAACGCCGAGGTCGTCGCTGCAATCGGGGCTGATGCCGCCGCGGCGGGTTACCAGCCGACGATCTCGGTGCTCATGCCGGTTTGCGAGACCGAAGCATGGATGCTCGAGGCCGCCGTTGAGTCGGTTCTGGCGCAGGCCTACCCCAACTGGCAGCTCTGCTTGGCCGACGACGCCTCCAAACGGCCCGAGACCTTGGCCGCCTTGGAGTCGGTGGCCCGCCGCGACAAGAGGATCCTGCTCACGAAGCTCGAGGCGCGCTCGGGGATCTCGGCCGCCACGAACGCAGCCCTTTCGATGGCTACTGGCGAATTCGTCACCTTCTTGGACCATGACGACGTCTTGAAGCCGCACGCGCTCGCACAGGTTGTGAGGTGGCTCGGTACCGACCCGACGCTGGACCTTCTTTACAGCGACGAGGACAAGCTGACCACGGCCGGCCGGTTCACCGAGGCACGTTGGAAGCCCGACTGGTCGCCCAACCTGCTGTTGTGCCAGAACTACGTCTGCCATCTGCTGGTCCTGAGGCGCTCGTTGCTCGAAAGTCTCGGCGGCCTGCGCTCCGAGTACGACGGGAGCCAGGACTACGACCTCGTGCTGAGGGCCGCCGACGCGACGGACCGGATCGCCCACATACCTGACTCGCTCTACAGCTGGCGGATGCACGAGAAGTCCGCCGCGTCCTTGGGTGAGAACAAGCCATGGGCATGGATGGCCGCCCAGCGAGCGCTCGGGGACTGGCTCTACCGGAGGGAAGATCGTGGTGGGACCGGCGGGTGGACCGAGGAAGGCGCGTGGTTCGACGTCCACCGGGTCAGGTTCAGGCGCTCCGGCGAGCCCAAGGTGAGCATCATCATCCCGACCCGCAATGGCCGCCACCTGCTCGGCCGCTGCATCGAGAGCGTCCTTGGGCGGACGGTCTACAGCAATTACGAGCTGGTGGTTGTCGACAACCAGAGCGACGACCCCGCGACCCTCGAGTACCTGGCCACCCTGCCCGGCAAGGTGTTGCGCTACCCGCACGAGTTCAACTACCCCCGCCAGCTCAACCTGGCCGCCGCCGCGGTGGAATGCGACCTCCTCGTCTTTTTGAACAACGACACCGAAGTGGCGACCGCCGATTGGCTCGACAGGCTCATCGAGCAGGCCATGAGGCCCGAGGTCGGCGCGGTGGGGCCTCGTTTGCGCTTCCCGAACGGCGATGTCCAGCACGAGGGCATCCTGATCGGGGCCTGGCGCGGGCACGCCAACTCGATCGAGTGGGGTAACTGGTGGCGAATGGGAGATCTGCTGCGGGACGTATCGGCGGTGACCGGAGCATGCATGGCAACCCGGCCGGGGGTCTACTGGCGGGTCGGCGGCTATGATGAGCGGCTCCGGGTGGCTTACAACGATGTGGACTTCTGCCTGCGCTTGCACCAAGCTGGTTACCAGGTGGTTTTCGAACCCGACGCCGAGCTCTATCACGCCGAGGGCTCGACCCGGGGACTTGTCGAAGATCCCGAGG
>DATKHZ010000191.1:0-2808 GCA_035509995.1 Acidimicrobiales bacterium
ACGACTGTACGATCTCACCCGTCTGCTCAGACTCGTGGAAGGGGTATGGGATCGCCTTGCGCCAGAAGGCGGTAGCGACGGGATTAGTCAACTTCTGCCTAACCGTCCAACTGCCCGGAAAGCGCTGGAACAATGAGGCAGCCGCCCGCCCCCCTACGCCACGACGGCGGTACTTGCGCATAACGAAGAACTCGGCGATGTCACGCGGCTCGCCGGTGAACACCAGAGCCAATCCTGCCCAGGCTCCATCGACCCGGAACAGGAACGCTTTACGATCGGAGTCAGTCCAGTACGCATCGAAGTAACGATGGAAGTACTCGCCGTGAGGATCAACATCACCGCCGTCGAACTCGGAGAAGTCGTAACGATAGAGCTGCAGCAGCCTTCGGACGACTGTTCGCTCCTCCTGGGTCGCCTCGACCACTTCAACGTTCATGCCTCATCCTGGCGCATCAGAGGAATGGGAGTCGACTAGCCCTCTTGAATGGCGTCGAAGGGATGACAGAACGGGTCCAAGGGGATCACCACTTGGTCGTACAGACCCTTCATTATTCGACTTCACCAGGATCGGTAACGACGAATGCGTCCCCGCCTCAGCCCGGTATCCCGTGACTGCAGGCGCTCTCTTGTCCTGACTACGGCGCGGGTCCGAGCGCAGCCAGGCATAGGTCATGCCATCCACCATCTGCCCCTGACGTTAGCCACGGGATGTCCAGGGAGAGTCTCATAGGCGTGTCAAGCCGAACCGGGTCGTCGTCGTGGTGGTGTGCAGGCCGTTCGAGCGGCTTCGGCCCACCTCGTCGTAGGTGATCTCGTCGTGTTTGGCTGACACGAGCTCTTCCGTGATGCAAAAGAGCTTCTCTGTGTACTGAGCGATGAGCAGCCCAGGCGCACCCGGCCTGACGGGGGTGGGTCCGACCGCCGGACCGGGCTGCTCAGAACGACGGGCGGCGGGTCAATGCCTGGATTGCCATGGGACCAAGAGTCAATAACACAGGCGAGAGAAGTGGCCCCAGAGGCGCTGCACACGACCACTTGACGAGATTTCAGAAATCGTCGCCGTGCAGCCTTTCCGGTTCTCCTGGTCAGTGGTCAGAAAAATGTTGCGGTCGTTAGTGAAGGCGATCTCGCCGATGTCGATAATGGTTGTGCCGCTCACGAGCCCATCGAGCGCCTGGCTGGACGCGATTGTCTTCAGCCCATGGCTCATAACTCGGACAACGGCGTCGTTACGCGCCGCAAGAACTTCTCCGTTTGCCGAAGTGATCGCTCCCAGGTGGAAAGCCGGGTAAGCCTCAGTCGTACCATTGTCACGCAGGACCAGCAGCTCCTTCGGGTGCCCGGCGCCGCTGAAGCACAGAAAGACTGTGAAGCCTGGACCGCTAGCGCTCGGGCCACAGCTCACCAGGGCTGAGTTGATCAGAGGTGAGAAGTCCAGTTGGATGTCCGCCAGCTGGCCGGTCGGAGTGAGCTGCAGGAACGGTCCGAGGCGACGTGCCTGCGGACAAGGCTGAGCGCCTTCGAGCAGAAGTGAGCCGCTGGCGCCGACTGAGAGGGCGATGCCACTGATCGGCGCCGATTCCGCTGCGATCGAGGTAGCGTTTGCCGCCACTCCCGCGCAGCTCGGGTGGAGGCCCACCACAGTGCGGATCACGCCGCTGGGTGCGATCTCACGAATGACCGATCCGCGGTGTGGTCCGGCCTGCTGGAAGAACAGAGATCCGTTTCCCAGCGCAACGAGGTACGACGGACGATCAATGTTGGCATCCGTCGCAGGCCCACCATCGCCAGAAAAACCGGGGACGCCAGTTCCGGCCGCAGCCGAAAATGTCCCATTGGGCGACCGCCTCAGAATTTCCTGTCGCCCGCCGTCGGCAATGTAGAGGTCGCCGTTGACGAGCGCGATCCACGTCGGGCCAACCGGAGAAGCAACGGTAGTGCGGGCAGCGGAACTCGGGCTTGATGACGACGCCAGCGCCAGCCGTGAGGCGGGAGGAGGAGCGCTGCGGTTCCCGCTCGCCCCGGCGATAAGGACGAGCAGCATGCAGGTGGGGGGCAGGAGTCGGCTCCGACGCTTGCCGCGACGAGTGGTCGCCGACACCAGAACGAGGCCGTGGCGGGCCCTCACAGCTACGGAACTTAGCGCCAATCTCGTCATGACCTAGTAACCCTACGAGCGCAGCAAACGTTGCAGCCCTCAGCCTGGGCTGTCCGGTGGCAGATGGCCCCCAAATCATGCGCGGGTTGGAGCGGGAAGGGCGGCGGTGGTACTAGCGCCCTGTAGGGAGCGATCTGGGCACTCGACTCGGGATCCTACGAAGGCGTTCAAATCATGAACTTGTAAGCCTGGTCGTCGGCGAGATAACCGGACGCTCAAGAAATGAGGAGCACTGCAGACTTCCCCTGGCGGCCATTTAGCGTCACGGTCAACCTCTCTTTGACCGCGTGCACTTTGGCGTTGGCGAGCGCCTTCAGCCCGGTGGCGGTTAGCACCAGCTTCACAACGGCACTTTTGCCGTTAGCGATCAAATAGGAACCGGCGGCGAGCACAGCTGCTTTTGCTGCGACGGTGGCGCTACCGGAACACGCCCCGCCGGGAGCGGCATCGTACACTCCTGCACGGGTGTGCTCGCATGTCAGCTTGATCGGCAGGTAGCTCCCCGAGAGCGTCGCCGAGGAAGAGCTAATAGACACTCGGCTGGCCGAGATCACTATGTCGAAAGTGCGAGTCGCGACGAGGTTGGGCGCGCTGTCGACCGTCGTTACCGTCACAGTCACTTTGAAGGCACCCGCACTTTTCGGGTACCC
>DATKHZ010000192.1:0-6885 GCA_035509995.1 Acidimicrobiales bacterium
TTTCCAGACGCTCTCGCTCGCTAGCTCGGGGCCGCCCTATTCGCTGGTATGGAGCAATGACAAGTCGACTTACCAGCCGAGCGGCGGCGAAGTCGCTGGCATGCTCGACGTTGTGAACAACTACGTACCCAGTTACCAGCAGAACCTGGACCAGGTGGCCCAGAGCCTGATGGGATCGGTGAACTACCTCATGAGCCAGGGGTATGACCAGGCCGGCAACCAGGGCGCACCTTTCTTCCTGGGTACTGGGGCAAGTGACATTGAGGTGAACCCAGTTCTCCTTGCCAACCCGGCTGATATTGGCGCCAATGCTTCGCCCCTTCCTGCCGGGTCGTCCGCCACGAACGAGGACGGCACCGTGGCCGCCGAGGTTGGTGAACTGCCGAACTCTCAAACCGTGACGATGTCTGTACCCGCCGGTGGTTGGCCTCAGGGCGGATCGGCGTCGGCGTGGACGGGAGCGACGACGACCACCGGTGTGGAGCCCGACGTGGCCCACAACCAACTGGTGGCAGGGATAGGGCAGGCTGCTGCCTCTGTGAACAACCAATTGACGGATCAGCAGGCAATTACGACAAACGTCAGCTCAGCTCTCCAGTCGGCTACTGGTCTGAACGCGGACCAAGAGCTGACGAACATGGTCATGTACCAGAACGCCTACGAAGCTTCGGCAAAGTTCATAAGCACGGTGGGCGCAACCTTGCAGTCCCTTATTTCCTTGGTCAACGGGTGATTATCCGTGCCTGACATCTTTCGCGTTACTCAAAACAGCGCATCCATGCTCATAGTGAGCGAAATGGAGCCTGACCTGGGCATCACCCTCCTGAAGGAGCAGGCGGCGTCCGGTAAAGCGTTCAACCACCCGTCCGACAACCCGACCGGCACTTCCGAAGTGCTGTCGATGAACGCCCAGATCGGCCGTTTCCAGCAGTACGCCACCAATGCAGGAGACGGCCTCTCGAGGCTGCAAACGGCTTCCGGCGCACTGAACTCTGTCACCGAGGCCCTCAGGCAGGTGCAAACTGACGTCCTGTCCGGGGCCAACGCCGCTGCCAGCGATGCCTCGGACCGCCATGCCCTTTCCGCAGACGTGCTGTCGATTAAGCAAACAATCCTCGGGTATGCGGGGACCATCCATAACAAAAAGCCCGTTTTCTCGGGTACCTACGGCACGACGCCTTACCCGCAGGGTTCCACAAGTGGTATTAGTGACCCGGAAAGTGCCTCGTACGACCCTGCCGCCGCATACGCCTATGCCGGCAGCACCATCCCCCTGAGCCGCGTTGTGGCGCCAGGGCGTTCGGTACATGCCAGCGTGACAGGCGACCAAGTTTTCGGCTCCGGGACGTCGAGCGTGTTCGCCCTTTTGGACAGGATCTCCCAGGACCTTGCGAACCGCAACACCTCGGCGCTCAATGGTTCAGACCTCACACAACTGCATGCTGCGTTGAGCACGGTGACGCAGGCGGCAGAAAATGCCGGGTCCCTCAGCGCTGCAATAACTCAGGACCAGACCAACGCGAACGACACAATGTCAAGTCTCCAGGACCAGGTCGGCAATATCACCGATGCCAATGAGGACCAGGTTGCCACCAAACTCGACCTGGCTGAGGCCTCCTATCAAGCAGCGCTCGAGACGGCTGCCAAGACCATCCAACCCTCTTTAGCGCAGTTCCTGTCATGAGCGCCCCCAGCAGTGCCTCTTCGCTGTCTGCTCCCTCGCCGGGGGCAGCCGTACTTCGTTTCAACGCCGGCATGCCAGGTTTCCCCGGTGCCAAGACCTTTTCGTTGCGGTCCTGGGGGACCGAGGAGAGCCCGTTTTATGTAATGGAGTGCCAGGACGTAATTGGCCTTCGTTTCGTCGTCGTCGGGCCAGAGGTGTTCTTCGCTTCTTACGAACCACAATTCGGGGCTGACGTTTATCAGGCTGTCGACGCCAGCGGCCCTGACGACGTATTCGTCCTAGTGATCTTGACGCTGCATTCCCGGCCCGAGCAGACCACCGCCAACCTGCTCGGGCCGCTGGTCGTAAACGCTCGCAGTGGCGACGCCGTGCAAGCGGCCCTTTCGGGGTCGGGCTACGAGCCGCAGACGCTGATCGTCACCAAGCACAACTCTTGAGGCCCGCCGAACCCGCCCTGAGCCAGGACACGTGCAGCTAGCAGGCCCGTCTAGCCGCTAGGCTCCGTCCATCGCCCAGGGAAGGAGCGAGGATTGCTGGTACTGACGAGGCATGTTCACCAGAGCATCGTGATCGGCCAGGACGTGATAGTTACAGTCCTTGAGGTGCGGGGCGACCAGGTCCGATTGGGTATCACCGCTCCGAAAGACATCCAAGTGCACCGTGAGGAGGTCTTTGCCGCCCTCACAGCCGCCAACCGCCGAGCCGCTACTTCCGCCTCCGAGCTGGAAGTGCTGAAAGAGCTGAGTCCTGAGCCCATGGCTTCTTCTCAGGAGCGCCCGAACCAACGCCCGGGCGCTAGCGCAGGTGCTCCGAGCCCCCGGCTGGGCCCTGGCTTGGCGCCGGCGCCCAGCCCCGACAGCGGCGTGCCGGGCCGGCAACCGGGCACGGGCCCAAGTTCGGGCCCTCAGTCGGGCACGGGGCCAGGTTCGGGCACTTTGGCAAGCGCTTCGACAGCCAGCCCGCCGCCGGCCCCATCTACCAGCGGTTTGCCAACCGCCAGCCGCAGCGCCGCGAGCCCGACCGCAGCGGCCCAGCGGGACCAATCCAAGTAGAGATTGTGCCAGCTTGTTCACGAAGGCTTCACATACGGCGCGGGCCCGATATCATTTGACTTCGGGGCCACGCTTGTCTACCGGCGCAGGAGATCGTCGAACGCTGCTGGTGCCTTGGTGTATGGCTCGGCTTGGTGGACGTTGGGAACCGTTAGGGAGCGACTGTGAGTGCCCTTAGTATGAGGACGACGGACTAAGTGCCTAATAATCACGCCGCTCAGCCCGAGGAGGACTTGGTCCGCCTCTATCTGAACGACATAGGCAAGCACTCGCTGCTGACAAAAGACGACGAAGCAAGGCTGGCGCAGGCGATAGAGGCCGGCCGGGCAGCTCGATCGGAAATGGGATCGGGTAAGCAGTTGACCGTTCCCAAAAAGCGCGAGTTGCGGCGTGCCGTCCGGGAGGGCGACGAGGCGGCGGAAACATTTGTCAAGGCCAACCTCCGCCTCGTCGTATCGATTGCCAAGAAGTACCAAGCCGCTGAGTTGCCATTGCTCGACCTCGTGCAGGAGGGCAACCTCGGCCTTATGCACGCCGTAGAGAAGTTCGATTGGCGTAAGGGTTTCAAGTTTTCTACATATGCCACTTGGTGGATCCGTCAAGCGATAACCCGCGGGATCGCTAATACAGGGCGCACGGTCCGCCTGCCAGTGCATGCGGGCGACTTGCTCACCCGGGTGACGAAGGCCCGGGGCCGCCTCGAGGGACAGCTTGGCCGCCGGCCCACTTCCTCCGAGCTCGCGACAGACCTCGAGCTCGAAGAAGAAAAGGTGATCGAGATCCTCCGGCACGCTGCCGAGCCGCTCTCGCTGTCAGAACCGCTCCGCGAAGACGGCGACGCCGAGCTCGGCGACGTTGTCGAGGACCGCTCTGCCGTGTCGCCCTTCGAGGCCGCGGCGGCCTCTCTCCTGTCAGGTGAGGTCAGCAAGATGCTGGTGGCGTTGGACGAGCGCGAGAGGGAGATCCTGCGTTTGCGCTTCGGTCTCGACCGTGGCGAGCCGCGCACGCTGGACGAGGTCGGCGAGCACTTCAACCTCACGAGGGAGAGGATCCGCCAGATCGAGGCTCGGGCTATGTCGAAGCTGCGCCATCCCTCGACCGACCGTGGGGCGCGGGAACTGCTGACCACATAGTTCCCGATTGCAGCCGTCGGGCGGTCTCAGGTCCCAGCAGTCTCAGGTCCCGGTAAAAGTCCGCGCGAAGTTCTCGGGCAATTTGGCGAGCACAAAGCTGAATAGCAATTTCTCCTTGGTCGTAACGAGCACGATCGCCGCTTTTCCCGAGACGTTCGAAGGAGCAAAAGCGACCTGGCCGGCGGGAAAATTGCCCGTAAAGGCGAACGCGCACACCCTGGTCCCAGCTGCGACGGGGGGCACCGAAGAGGGGTTCTTGGGAAAGCGACTGCGCACCAGGCGCTCCATCACGGGTGGGTCCACCAGCTTCACCCCGTGGAAATCGTAACTGCCCCGGGGGGCGTTGAGAGCACCTTCGGCGAGCGGGAGGCCCTCGTAACAGTTCGCCAGCCCAACGGGAGGGGTCGGCAGCTTCGCGTGGGCGCAAGCGACCGCCCCGGCGGTGAGGGCCGTCGTCATGACGCCGACGGCAACGGTTCGCAGTCCCGATCGCAACCCCGCTCTCGGAAGGTAACGCCCGACTCTGTTCAAGGTCATAATCATGCAGCCGTTCATTGGCCCTCTGCTCCAGGTTCGTTTGGCACAGGTTCGTTAGGCACCAGTTCGTTCGCCACAGGTTCATTTGCCACAAGTTCGTTTGCCACAAGTTCGTTTGCCACAGCACTCTCAGCTCGCAACGCACGCTCTTTTCGCCGACGCCGTTCGGCAAGGCCCAACCAGCACCCCGCGCCTACCGGCAGCGGGATCCAGAAACTGAACAACCGGTAGAGCAGCACCGCCGCGACAGTTGGGGCCTTGCCGCCGCCGAAGGCTACGAGCGCGATCGTGAGGCTCCCTTCGACTACCCCGAGGCCGCCGGGGGTGATGGGGAGGTTCACGGCCAGCTGGCCGCCGCAATACGCGAGGAGCAGGCCCTGCCATGGCACGGGCGCACGGACCGCGAGGAAGGCGGACGCAAGGCAAGTGCAGTCAGCCACCCAGCTGGCGGTGCCGGCGAGGGCAACCTGGGCCCACTCAGCCCGGGTGGGGGCAAAAACCCTCATCCTCTCGCGGACAACAGCGAGAGGGTCGCCCAGCTGGCCAGGTTCCCGGTGAAGGCGCCTCTCGAAAACGGCTACGAACCTGTCGGCCAGCCGGAAAAGCCGCGCCCGGGCGGCCCAGGCGATTACGACCAACAGGACGACCACGAGTACCCCAACTATGGCCCCGACCAGGTCGAATGTGGTACCCAACGACGCAGCCATCGATAACCCAATGCCTGCGAGCGCCGCCAAGGTGGCAAAGGACACCGCGCCTGAAGCGATTACCACCCAACCGGCAAGCACCTCGTCGGCGCCAATCAGCTGGTACTGGCGAAAGTTGTACACCCCGGCGAACGCGGCGCCCACCGGCAGCGCCGATTGGATCGCGCTCGCGGCGAAGGTGATGGCCGTCAGGCGTCCGAGGCGCGCGGGCACCTGCCCGGCACGCAGCAGCACCCTTTCCACACCGGCCAACGACGTGTAACACGCAAGTTCGGCGAAGGCTGCGAGCACGAGCCAACCCCAGCGCAGCTGCGTCAGGTACGCGCTCGCGCCCGAAAGCTCGCTCGATTTCCCGGAGACGACCCAGACCGCCACGCCCAGGAGCAAGAAGCCGGCGACGATACGGAATGGCCGCCAGAAGGGGCGAAGCTGGCGCTTACTTGGCCATCCCATGTCTGGGACATCTTGGCACTGCCTCGCTACAACCTCGGTGACTGCCCCACGGTCAGGGAACGCTGCACGAGCCCCGCCCGAGAGATGCTCGGGTCGATCCCCAGTTCACGCTCCAGCGCGCAGGTGGCGATGATCTCTGCCCAACGCCGGCGTTTTGCGGCCGCCAGAGGGCGCGGGCCGGCGCGCTCGAGCATCGCCTCGTCGGGCCAGCACGTGGCCAGCTCGACTAGCCCAGCCCTGCGCCTGGCCTCCGCCCCGGCCGGCCCGGCACTTGGCATCCCTGGACCGGCGAGGGTCACCCACGCTCCTTTCACTCGAGCCGAGCGGCTGGCGAGCTCGGTCGGGTCGCCCAGGACCACAAGGCTCTGGCCCACTGTGTCGCAAGACCTCAGGTAGGGGACTGTCGTGGCGTAGCCGTAGCTGAGGGAGCCCGCGTGCTCAGGACCAACGTCCGAGCGCCAAGTGCCGGACGCGCCTCGCCACTCGACTGTCAGCCCACGCGTCTCGAGCGCCACCACGGTCCCGTGGGTTGCACTCCGGGCCGGGCCTATCCGGCGCAGCGCCAGGACATGGTCGCCTACGGCGTAGCTGTACCGGCCAAGCGGTAGTTCCGTCGCCCCGGCTGTGCCGCTCCCTCCGCTCCCGCCACTCTCGCCGCTCCCGCCACCGGGGCCGCCCGTGCCGCCCAGCCCTAGGAGGCGGCGGGCAGCGTCGTTCAGCGCCTCCACTTCAGAGGGCCCGAAGGCGACCATCATCGCCGCCGGCTCCGAGCGCAGTGCATCGGACCAGCTCGCAACGAGATGGGCCATCGCGCCGGTGCCCGAGAGGGCACCCCGGGCCAGGATCCCCCGAAGAGCCACCTCCGGTCCAGCCCGGTCCGGTGCGAGCATCAAGCCGGTGGGGACCTGAGCCAACTCCACGACCGAGTGGGCCTCTATGAGCTGGTCGAGCGAGCGCGCCAGGCTCGCGCCCTGGCTCGGCACGGTGCCGCCGGCGACAAGGACGAGCTTGGTCCTCGTGGAATATGCCCTGTCGAGCAGGTTCGCAAGGCTCATCGGGCTGAGGCGGTCCGCCGCGTCGACTACGAGCACCCGCTTTCCGGGCGCGCCGCCGAGCTCAATACCGCCGCCATAAATTCCTGCGGGCTGGAAACCAGCAGGCTGGAGAGAGGTGAGGGCCCGCCAGCGCCTGGCCGACATCTCCGAAGGGCACGTGACCCGCACCGTCATACCCGCCGCTTGCCAGGCGGCGCGGGCCGCATCGACGCATGCCGCCTGGGCCAGCCACGGCGCCCTGGGCAAGGTCGCGACTCCTGCTCC
>DATKHZ010000193.1:0-5396 GCA_035509995.1 Acidimicrobiales bacterium
GTTTCCGCCCTCAGGCTGGCACCTCGAGGGGAACATGGGAACATCACCCCGTTTGATGTCCTTAGATGCAGTCTCGCCCCGGTTCTTGGCGTGGTTCCGGCCTTCTTGGCGTGCGCGGATCGACATCTGTTGCTTGTGACACGCCAAGAAGGGTCGAACCACGCCACGAAGGTCCCACCACGCCAAGAAGGGTCCCACCACGCCTAGAAAGGTCCCACCACGCCAAGAAGGGTCCCACCACGCCTAGAAGGGCGGCGGACCAGGCGCGCCAAGAAAGGTCGACCCCTCTCGGCCGGCCCAGTTCATTTGGTCTTGAAGGTCTGGTCCCTGCTATAGGTTTCTCCATAGGGGCTGAACGCTTCGATCTGGTAGTGGTACACCGTGTTCGGGTGAAGACCAAACGCATAACCGGTCACTTTGATCGCAATCGTCGCGGCGGGTGTGAACTGCGGACTGGTCTCCCCGTCCATCCACGCCGGGTCGGAGCCGTCACGTATCTTGTCGTACTTCCCCGTCAACCCGTAATCGAAGCAGTACGAGGTCACCGAACCGTGGGGGTTGAGCAACGCTGTGAACGTCACGCTCGTCGCGGTTGAACTTGGACCTGAGTTGGGAGCGCCGGGAGCAGCTCTGATCCAGGGGACCGCGGGCTTCTGCAGCGCCGGCTGTGCGGACGCAACCGTCCCTTGGGCCACAGCTGTAGCAGGTACCGAAAGTGCGGGTACCGCCAGTGCGGCGACCGCCAGTGCGGCGACCGCTTTGGAGAACAGGGCGGTGCGCCGGCGCCTTCTCGTGACCTTCATTGAGGTTCCTCCCTACGTCTCGGTCCTCCAGCCGACCTGCTCTCGAAGGTAGCCACGATGGGCCGGCTCGTGTTGGCGCGCCGCGCCGCCTTCATTTAAGGGTTGGAGGTAGTTCAGGGTTGGAGGCCTGGGTAGGGGAGCGCGGCGAGCACTCCGCCGCCGTTCAACGGCGGGCCGAGCAGCGGGGTCTCTTTCGCAGTAGTCGGGTCGAACCAGAACAGGGACTGGCCGCCCCCGCAGCCGAGTACGGCTTGCAGCGCCACCTGGTCGCTCCCGGCACCGATGACCCGCTCGTCATTGGCAGCTTTGGGTACGGTCACTTCCTTCGTGGTGCCGTTCGGCAGGCGGCGCGCCAAGAACTCTGAGCCGCAGGCGCCGAGCGCTTGGACGTAGATGGTCCCGCCGACTTTCCACCCGTCGACGTCTCCGTAGTCTGGCGCTCTCGGGAACGTCAGCTGGGACGGCGCCGGCCCATTGACAGGGACGAGCCACAGTGCGGCCACGGCGTTCGAATTGGGGCCAAAGCTCTGGCAAGACGCGACCAGGTCGGTTTCGTCCCACCAGCGGTCTGGTGAGCCGGTTTCGTCCCACCAGCGGTCTGGTGAGCACGCTTTGGCCGACGGGCCAATGTCCTTCAGAAAGGTCCCGTCGTTGGCGAACAGCGCCAAGCCGTGGGCAGCCGCGACGACCAGTTCCGTGCCGTCAAGGGAAGGCAGCAACGAGCTGTTGACCGAGGCAACGGCGGGGAGCGTGGGCCTGTAGGCCTGCTCGGTTTCGCCCGACAGGTTGAGCCGGGTCACCGAGATCACCCCGTCGGCATCCTGCGATGACCGCAGTAGAGCCAGGCCCATAGGCCGCGTGAACTGGTACCACGCGCCGTATGGGTTGGAGCCGGAGCTCGTGAAATGACTGAGGACCTTCCCGCTGGCCAGGTCGATCTCCTCGATCTGAGACTTCGGATGGGCCGACGTGCTAGGCGTCCCGATCAGCACGCGCCGGCCGTCGCCCGACCAGTCGTACAGCTGGTACAGCGACGGAGCGGGAAGGGTGGCGATGAGGTAACGGCCGCCGTGCGGGTCGACCAGGAACAACGCCGTCTTCTGCTGCTCCCATTTTCCAATAGCCGGGCCGGGGTATACGGCGGCATGCGGGCCCCACAACGCGACGAACCACCCCGGCCCGACGCTCTGCCAAGGGATGGCCGAGGCCGGCGCCTCGACGCCGCTAGCCACCGGGGCGCCCGACGACATCGACAGCTGAGCCGCCGCCGGCACCGGTATCTGACCCGCCGCAGCCGACATCGGTGTCTGGGCCGCCGCCGCCGATGAGCTCGAGGAGCACATGCCAAGGCAGGCGATGGCACTTATGAGGGCGGTCCCGACGCGCCTTCTTCCCACCCGGCAAGCATTCCACGTCGGCGAGACTGTGAAGGTGACCCGCCTGCGCCCCGGTCGAGAGCGTCCCCGCCGAGCGAGGGTGGCCTCGCTACTCGCCGAAGCGGGCTGCGTCGCGCCGTTAGAGGAGGCCGACGAGCTGATCGAGGTGGCCGACGGTGACGAGGAGCTATTGGACCGGCTTGTTGCCCGCCGGGTGACCGGAGAGCCGCTTGCCTGGGTTACCGGGTCGGTCCGCTTCGCCGGCCATCGCATCCTGGTCCACCCGGGGGTCTACGTCCCGCGCTGGCAGAGCGAGCCCCTGGCGCGGCGGGCCGCCGAGCTGCTCCCCAATTACGGGTTGGCGGCGGATCTCTGCACTGGGTCAGGTGCAATAGCGGTCGCGCTTGCTCGGGCGCGGCCGTCGGCACGCGTTTTGGCCACCGACATCGATCCCGATGCCTGTGCCTGCGCAAGGGACAACGGCGTCGAAGTGTTCGCGGGCCACCTCGCAAGCCCGCTGCCAGTGGATGTCCGAGGACATCTCGACGTCGTGATAGCAGTGGTGCCCTACGTGCCGACCGACCAGCTTGCCTACCTCCCGCGCGACGTTCGTGAGCACGAGCCCCTCCTCGCTCTGGACGGCGGGGCGGGAGGCACCCGCGTGCTCGAACAAGCCGTCTGGGCGGGTGCGGAGCTGTTGCGCCCGGGTGGCGCACTGCTCCTCGAGCTCGGCGGTGATCAAGCCGAAGCGCTGGGCGCTGTGCTCACGGCCGCCGGGTTCGCGCCGGCGACACTTTTCGAGGACGACGACGGGGATATCCGCGGGATCGAGGCCAAGAAGCGCAGCGGGTAGAAGCAGGCGCCGGTCCTAGAACCCAGAGCCAGCTAGAACCAAGAGGCCGCCAGAACCCAGAGGCAGCTGCTAGAACCCAGAGGCAGCTAGAACTAAGACGTAGCTGCTAGAACCAGAGGCCTTGCCGGGACGGGAGGTTTTTCTTGGCCTGGCCCCGGGCGCTCCACCAGGTACCGAAAACGACACGGCTGAAACGGTACCCGTAAGCGAGGTTGCCGCCCTTCCTGGTCGTACCGCTCTCTCGCTTGTACATGGTCACTGGGACCTCTTTAACCCTGTAGCCGTTGGCGATGGTACGGATGAGCAGCTCCGAGCTCTGGTACTGGGGTTGGAGCAGGTCCAGGCTGGCGGCTACCTCTGAACGCATGGCCCGCAGGCCATTTGCCGGGTCAGTGATCCGGACGCCGGTCAGGGTGCTGATGATGCCCCCGAACACGACGACGCCCCACGCTCGCACCGAGTCTGTCGTATGGGCCTCGCCCAGCCGGCGTGACCCGGTGACAAGGTCGGCCTGGTCGGCGATCAGCAGCTCGATGAGGCGAGGCAACTCGGCAGGGTCGAACTGCCCGTCTGCATCTGCCGTCGCTATATACGTTGCCCCCCGTTCGCATGCGAGGCGGTAGCCAAGCTTGAAAGCGTTGCCCTGACCGGTGTTCTTAGCCAACGTAGCCACCAGCGCTCCAGCGCCCGAAGCCTCGGCGGTCGTCTCATCTGTCGACCCGTCGTCGACCACCAGGACGTCGACGTCGAGACCGCAGAGCTGTGGGGGGACCGTCTTCACGACGACACCGACCGATCCGGCTTCGTTAAGCGCCGGGATGACCACGACAACCGGCGCGCCGCGACCCGGGTGCGCAACCAGGAACGCTCGCGCTGCCTCTTCGGTGACCGGTGCGTTTTCTCTGATTCGAGCGGATGTGGCGGCGTTCACGAAGGGGCAATCGTACAACACGGCGGGCAGGCGCTCAGCTGCTAGGTAATCGCGCGGATCCGTCGCAGGCAACCAACGCCGTTCAGGGGTGGATGGCGGAACTGGTGAAAACGGGCGCAACTCGTAGGCGGTCTCAGTTGCTGCCGGCGTGGAACAAGGTGCCGATCACAAAACCGAGGCCGGCAGCGCCCAGGCCGATGAGGATCATCCTCGGTCCTTGTTTCCACCAGGTGCCCACCCGCGTGATGGCCGAGTAGGCGCCAACCCCGAAAAGCACCAGGGCACTGAGGACAATTGCCAAGACCAGAGCCGTGGGACGCGCCAGGAACACGAACGGGGCCAGCGGGATGAGATGGCCTAGGAGCGTGGCGAGGGTGATCACGACGGAGCTGCGCACGATGTCCGCGGTCCCCACCGGCTCCAGGTGCCGTTCCTCTTCCATTATCGTCCCGAGCCACTTCTCACGGTTCGAAGTAATGGTCGCTACCACTTGGTCGAGCAGAGGTCCCGAGAAACCCTTGCTTTTGTAAAGCTCCCGCACCTCTTCGCGCTCCATCTCAGGGTCGTCGGTGAGCGACTCGTCTTCTATGGCGCGTTGGGCGGCGTAATAGTCGCGGTCGGCGACCGTTGAGGTATAGCCCACAGCTCCCATCGAGATCGACTCGGTTATCGCCGCAGCGAAACCGGCCGATAGCAGGACCGTCCTGTCGCCTCCTCCCGCCATGACCCCGAGAACGATACCGAGAATGTTGACCAACCCGTCCTGGCCGCCCAGGATGACGTCGCGAAGCACGTCTTTGCCCGCGGCGTGACTATGTCGACGGCGAACAGCCAACAATGACGGGCGAGGTTGCCCCTCGGGGGCGTCTTTCCCGGGGGCGAGAACCCGGCCGAGCCGCGTGACGGAGGCCCCCTTGCGCGCTTCTGGCCCTGTCACGGCGCTCCGAGCGGGTCGGTTGAGGTAACGACGTTGCGGGCGCCCACGGCGACGCACAGCATTGCCGATTGGCAAGATGCGCCCCCGCGCAAATGGTTGCCACCCTCCCCGCCGGTAAAGCTGGTCGTCCAGGCCGAGGCGCCTCCCGTAGGGTTGGTCGCGCTTACGACATCGGTGGCGACGTCTTCTGCCAGGCAGTAGCTCTCGCTCAGGCACGCCAGCGCTACCAGTGGCAGCGATTGGTCCACGCCACGGGTGCCCTTCCACGCGTGGGCACCGCCAGTCGGGTCGGTTGAGCTGAAAAGTATGTTCCCGGCGCTGCCCGAGGCAGCTGCGAGGCAGAGCCTTATCGTCGGGCAAACGACAGCGCTAAAGCTGTCGTCGGCAGCGGGAGGGTCGACGAGGTAGCGCTTCCAGGCCGCGGCACCACCGTTTGGGTGCGTGGAGACGAAAATGGCCCCGTTCCCGTCGGCAGCGACGCAGAGCGCCGAGTTCG
>DATKHZ010000194.1:0-3786 GCA_035509995.1 Acidimicrobiales bacterium
GCGAGGGCCGGCCCAAGTCGCCACCAGGTGCTCGCAGACGACGTCACGCCGTGCAGGAGGCCGATCGACCCGAGCGCCGAGCCACCGGGCGTCCAGGTCATGACTCCTCGAGCTGGCCGAGCCGGTCCGGCGGGAAGGCTGCTCACAAGGCGCCACCGTACTCGGCGCACCTTCTGCGCGACGGCCATTAGGCTCGCTCCAGGACGCGGGGGAGGTTCGTCGTTCTGGACACGCGCTGGTACTTGGACGTCAACCGGTTCGCCAGGACCACGTCTTGGGGACATGGCTTCCTGGCCGGGTATTACGAACGCGTCTTGTCGCCTGTCGGGGTGGGGATCCTCGTCCTCGCCTTGTTGCTTATCGCCGGTTGGTGGAGCGCCCGCACGCACCCCGAGCACCTGCCGGCAATCATCTGGTCGGCTCTCGCGGCGCTCGCCATGTACGGCATCAACCAGGTGGCGGCCAAGGCCTTTGTCTCGGCGCGGCCCTACAGCGTCATAAAAGGTGTCGAGGTCCTGGTGCCGCGTGCATCGAGCTACGGTGCCCCAAGCGGCCATGCCATCGTGGCAGGCGCCGTGGTCATGGGTCTTTTGCTCGCCCGGTGTTGGCGACTGGCCCTTGTGGCACTGCTGGCAGGGCTGCTGCTGCTCTTTTCGGAGGTTTACGTGGGTGCCGCTTACCCGTCTCAAGTTGGTGCGGGAGCGGCGGCAGCCCTTTTGGTCGTCCTGCTCCTGTGGCCGGTCGCTTCAAGGCTCCTGCTCCCCGTGGTAGCGGCGATCGGCTCGAGCCCCTTCGCGATCGTGGTGGTTGCGAGCGGGTCCCTGAAAAGGCCGCCAAGGAGGCCAGCCAAACAGCTGATAACCCAGAGGCACACCCAGCGCATGCCTGATGCGAAGGCCATGGACGCATTGCGCGCCGCCTCCGAAGCGGCACGCAACGCCACGATGGGACAAGGTGCCGGCGAGGGCCCCTAAGCGCCCGCTTTATCAGTCCTTAGGAGAAACCTCGGAAATATCGGAAGTAGCAGAAACCGGTGTGGCGCGTTGGTCCCGGAGCCTACGCAACACCCACCAGGCGGCCGCGAGGACGACGACGACTCCCACGACGATGCTGATGGGCGTGAAAGCGTTGGACACTGACTTCCAGTGGCTTGCCAGCAAGTCGCCTCCGATCGCGAGCCCCAAGACCCAAGGAAGGCTCCCGAGCAACGTCAGCACCGTAAAGGGGACCGCCGGCATCTGCGCTATTCCCGCAGGCAGGCTCACAAAGGCGCGCACGAGCGGGACCATGCGGCCGAGGAAGACGGCGGACTGCCCGTGCTTGATGAAGAACTCCTCAGCCTTGTCCAATTCGCTTTTCCTGAGCAGCACGTACTTGCCGTAGCGGTCGAGGAGGGGCCGGCCTCCCGCCCGCCCCACAGCATAAGCCACGAGGGATCCGCCGAGGTTGCCCGCCATCCCAGCGAGGACGATCCCAGCGAGGTTCAGGTGGACGTGCGCGCCGGCGGCTGTGATGCCCCCGGCCAGCGCCCCACCAAACAGCATGACGGCTTCGCTCGGTATGGGGATGCAGGCCGATCCCAGCACCATGAGGGCGAAAACAGCGACGTAGCCGTGCGCGCCAACCTCGTTGACAACGAATTGTTCCACCAGCAACAACCTCTCATTGGTCTCACAACGCGGTCCCGACGACCGGGGACCACGTTAGGCGCTCCCGCGGGGACGCCCGAGCGTTCAGCCCGTAAGCGAACGGCGTTCGACCTCGCTCAGGCCGCCCCAGATGCCGTGAGGTTCCCGGATCCTGAGGGCGTAGTTGAGGCACTCTTTGCGCACAGGGCAAGCGGCGCAAACGGCCTTGGCCTGTCGCTCGCGGGCCGCCCGAGCCTCCTTGCGCTCGAAGTGTGTTGGGGCAAAAAATATGGCCGCCGACTGCCCGCGACAGGCTGCCCTCGTCTCCCAATCCTCCGGGGCATGAAGCGCAGTCACGTCTTGTCCTCTAAGCCGAAGGTACTCCTGAGCAGGGACCTTGACAATAGGCAATGTTCCCCGTCCGCGGAAAACGTAACCCAAGGTGCCTTCACAGCCCGGTCCCGGGCTAACCTTCGCCTGTCGTGCGAGCGTTCTCCACAGGAGCCGAGCCTTGGGCCCGTTGACATTTCTCACCCGGGCGAGAGTGCTTATAGTCACCGGTAAAGGCGGAGTTGGAAAGACCACTGTCAGTGGTGTCGTGGCCAACCTCGCGTGCCGCAACGGGTTGCGGGCAATGGTGGTGCAGATCGGTGCCCCGGGCGCGCGGCACGAGCCAGAGGCGTCCCATCTTTCGAGGCTGTACGGCCGGGAGGAAGTCCTCGGGTACGAAGCTGTCCTCCTTAATGGCCACGAAGATGGCGGGGAGGTCGCGGCCCGTGCTCTCTGGCCGGACACGGCCCTCGTCGAGTACCTGCACGGGCACGGGATGCGGCGCTTGTCGCGCAGGCTTGTGTCGAGTGGTGCCCTGGACGTGGTTGCGACGGCTGTCCCCGGTATGCCGGACGTGTTGCTCCTTGGAAAGGTGAAACAAATGGAACGGGCGGCCGCCGCGGGCGAACCCCATGCCGCCGACCTGATCGTCCTGGACGCGCCGGCGGCCGGTCACGCTATCCGTTTCCTGGAGAGCCCCCATGGCGTAGCTGACGCCGCAGGCGGCGGGCCGGTCCGCCAGCAGGCCCAAGAAGTCGTGGAGATGCTGTCCGACCCGACCCGCTGCCAAGTGCTCCTTGTGACCACCCCCGAGGAGACGCCGGTCACTGAGACGGTCGAGACCGCGCACATCATCGAGGGCACCGTCGGCACCAAGCTCTGCGCTGTCGTCGTCAACGCTCGGCTCCCGGTCCTGGACCTGCCGGCTTCGCTGCGGCCCGCCGAACTGGCGCGCGCGGCCGCAGCCGCAGGCACCAAGCTGAGCCCGCCCGAACTGGAGAGCCTTGCGGCGGCGGGACGCGTAAGGGCGCAGCGCCAGGAAGCACAGGCTGCACAGGTTGCTCGACTGGCGAGTGAGCTCCCGCTGGCGCAGCTGGAGCTCCCCTTCTGCTTCAGTTCCGAACTCGGCCCGGATGAGCTGGAGCTGCTCACCGACGCCCTTGAGGCAGCCGTCGTTGGGCCGGCTGAGGTGGTCCCGTGACCTCAGCCGCTCCGCGATCTGGCGCCCATGTAGTCGTCTGCGTGGGCCCGGGAGGAGTGGGCAAGACGACTATCGCCGCGGCGCTCGCGCTCCGGGGCGCACGGGCTGGCCTGCGGGCTTGCGTAGTAACGATCGACCCGGCGAGGCGACTGGCGGACGCTCTCGGTATCGGCGAAGTGGGCAACGAGCCGCACAGGGTGGAAGCTCCCCCAGGAAGCCAGATGACCGGCGAGCTGTGGGCAGTGATGCTCGACGCCCAAAGCACATTCGACGACCTCGTGAGCCGGTATGCCACGGGCCCCGACCAAGCGGCCACGATCTTGGCCAACCCCGTGTACCAGAACATCTCGGCTGCTCTGTCGGGGACCCAGGAGTACATGGCGGTGGAAAAGCTGTACGAGCTGCAAGAGAGCGGAGCTTTCGACCTGATCGTGGTGGACACCCCGCCCGCCCAGCACGCACTCGATTTCTTGGAGGCGCCCAAGCACCTCGCCCGGCTGCTCGACAACCGGGTCTTCCGCCTGCTGATGACGCCCACGAGGGCGGGCCTGCGGGCGCTGGAGATCGGTGCACAGCTGATGTTGCGGACGATCGCCAAGGTCGCCGGCGGTCAAGTTGTGGCCGACA
>DATKHZ010000195.1:0-2996 GCA_035509995.1 Acidimicrobiales bacterium
CCGTCAGGGAGGCGGCATACGAGACGCCCGCGGCAAAACGCAGGGCCCGCGACACGATGACGCTTATCAGCACTGGGACCGCCGCGGACAACGCCAGGAGCAGCGGGGCAAGGCTGACCTGGTAGGCGCGCAACCATGGCATCGATGCGAAGAACGTCCCGGCGGCAGCCGCGGCGAGGAGCACGCCCATGAGAACTCTTGGCAGGCTCACCCGGCTCACCTTGTCACCAGCTCTCCCCACGCCTGGGCCAGTTCGTTCGCCGTGCTGACCACGAGCACCCTCACCCCCGGGTATACGGGTGCTGGGCCGGGCCGGGGGACGACCGAGACGACGATCACGTGATCGAACCGCCGCTTGAGAGCCGCAATCGAAGGAAGTGTGTCGAGCTCGAGCGCGCCAGTCACGACAACAAGCGCGCTCCCGCCCCGATCGCGCCGCAGTGGCGGGATCTGCGCCGACAACGAGCCGACGTCGCTCGGGACGAGGTCCGTGAGGTAATCGACCAACCGGGCAGGGTCGCGCTGTCCAGCGCCACCGACCCGCTCGCCAGCGGTCGTGCGGATCTGGACAGGGGCTTTCCCGGCCGACAGGGAGGTCGCCACAGAGGCCGTGACATCCATCGCTTCCTCGAACGTCTCGGAGGAGTAGACCTCCGGGCGAATGTCGACGAGGACCACGGTGTAGGGCTGGGCAGTGTCCACGTTGTGGCGGACAACGAGCTTGCCAAGGCGAGCGGTCGATGGCCAGTGGACCGTGCGGAGGTCATCGCCGATCACGTACTCCCGCAGCCGGTGGAACGTGACGCTGCCCTGTGGCGACGTGTCGCTCGACGGGCCCTCCAAGTTCCGCGACATGCCGCTTGGCAGCGCGCTCAGCGGAAAGGCTCGAGGGTGGACGGAAATCACCTGGGGTTCGCCGAGGGCCCTCACACGCCGGCACAAACCGAACGGGTCCGCCTTGGGAATCTCGACTGGCCCGACGCTGTAAGTGCCGCGACGAGAAGTCGGTAGGCGGTAGGTCCGCAAACCTGCTTCCCCCCTTCGCAAGCGAGGCAGCTCGGCCCGGAAGATCACACCGCCGAGGCGTTGCTCTATCACGAGCGAGCTCACCGTACGCCAGGACAGGTTGACGGCCCGGATGACGGCTATCGCCGGCTGGCCCTTTTCGACCCGAGGCGGCTCGACGGCACGCTCGAGGACGAGGCGTGGGGAGCGCGCGACGTACACCAAGGCCCCGCCCACCAGGACCAGCAGGCCCACTCCCATCACAAGCAACGGGGCCCATCTGGCGACGGCCCCGGCGATTGTCAAGGCCGCCCCGGCTATAGAGGCGCCCCAACCCAGTCGGGTCACGGCTCAGCTTCCCCTGTTACAGCAGCACCGGGACACCAGCAGAACCCCGTGACTGGCACAGCCCAGCACTATCGAGGCCATGTCACCTGCCGGCAGCACCACTAGCGGAGTACGGCTCGCGGTACCGGAACTGTCTGCACCGCGCGGGTGATGACCTCAGCTGGGGTCCTTCCCTGGATTTCAGCGTCCGGACGCAACACCACACGATGGGCGAGTGTTGCCAAGGCCATGGCCTGGACGTCGTCGGGCGTGACGAATGGCCGGCCTGCAGCAGCTGCCACGACCCGGGCCGCACGCAACAGCGCCAGCCCGCCACGGGGGGAGACCCCGAGGCGCACCTCTGGGAGCTCCCGGGTACGTCCGCAAATGGCGACGATGTAATGTTCGATCGGCGATGACACTTCGACGGCGCGCTTTACGAAGTCGATCATGCCGAGCAGGTCTTCGCGGTCCATCACTGCAGGGAGCTGATCGACACTGGGCGAGTTCCGTTCGGTCCTGAGCACCTCGGCTTCCGCCTCTGGCGAGGGGTAGCCAACTGACAGCCGCATCAAAAAACGGTCCAGTTGGGCCTCGGGAAGGACGTAGGTGCCTTCGAGGTCGATCGGGTTCTGCGTTGCTATGACCACGAAAGGGCGAGGGACCGGGTAAACCGCAGCATCGGTGGACACGGTGTGCTCCTGCATAACTTCCAAGAGGGCGGACTGCGTTTTCGGCGATGCCCGGTTGATCTCGTCGCCGAGGACGATGTTGGCGAAAACGGGCCCGGGGCGGAAACTGAAGGTGGAAGTTGCCTGGTCGAACACCGTGACCCCTGTGATGTCGCTCGGCAAGAGGTCCGGCGTGAACTGGACCCGGTTCCAGGTGAGGTTGACCGACTTGCAGATCGCTCGGGCGAGCGAGGTTTTGCCCACCCCGGGCACGTCTTCGATGAGCAAATGGCCCTCAGCCAGTACGCACGCAACTGCCGCCCGGACAACCGCCTCCTTGCCGTGCAGCACCTTTGTCACATTGGCAACCAGACCGTTGTACATCTGGACAAACCGGGCGATGTCCGCCCCACCCGCGGCCTGGGCCGCACCTCCGGTCGAATGGCCTGTCATAGGCGTCGTGGTGCTCACGTAGTTGCCTCCATTAGTGGGTAAGTCCGTTTGCCTGGTCGGTAAGCCCGCCTACGGGCCCTCAGTGCCCCGCGGGCACCCCAGCCAAGCGAACCGGCTAGGACGACAAACAGCAGTGCAACTACTACGGCCCACATCGCCGCAGCCCGAGGAGCCGCCGGCGTCGGACGCGCCGCTGGGGCGCCTTTGGGGCTGAGCCCCGAGGGACCTCGTGGCCCTGCGACCGGGATGATCACTGCGCTGGTCGGTGGCAGCGTGGTGGCAGAAGGGAGCGTCGTGGTGGTCGGCGGCAGCGTGGTTGCCGGCAGGGTCGTGACGGACGGGACCGTTGTCGTGGTCGGCGGCAGGGTGGTGGCGGACGGCAGCGTCGTCGTCGGGCAGTCGCTGGAGCTGCAGGGGGTGGTGGTGGGGACGGCGGTGGTCGTGCTGATTGTGCCGGTTGTGCCGGTTGTGCTGGTTGTGCTGATCGTGCCGGTTGTGCCGGTTGTGCTGGTGACCCGGGCGGTGGTGCTCGTCGTGGAG
>DATKHZ010000196.1:0-3095 GCA_035509995.1 Acidimicrobiales bacterium
GTCGACAAGGTAGTCGGACCGTTCTGACCGGTGGAGGTAGAGCACGTTCCAAGGCTAGGAGGCGGCTGGGACAATTACGGCCCATCCCACGGGAGTACTCCGGTCTTATCAGCCCGGATCTCCGCGAAGGACTACTTGCGAGACAATCTGGCTCCAAGGGACGCCGGGACGCCGCAGGTCGCCAGATACGAATACGCAAACCCACAAAACCTCCGATTGGAAAAGGCTTTGCGGTGACGGTCGTCAATGCCGGGCCTTCAATAACGGCCTCGCTCCTCGCTAAAAAGGCTTATGTTCCAAGCGCGAACTACGACCGAACGAAGTGCTCACGACACCCGCCCTGCCCGCGCCATCGGCCCCCTGGGCGTCGTGATAGGCCGACAGGGCCGTTGCCCGCGACCCGCCTCCAACCCTGGGGATTTGCCAAGCTCAGGAAAGCGAGCGGCACAACAGGAGAGCGAGCGACGGGAATCGAACCCGCGTTCTCAGCTTGGGAAGCTGATGTACTGCCTCTGTACGACGCTCGCGTAACAAACTCCGTCCGGGCCTCAATGTTAGCCGGGCCTTGCCCGTGGTGGGACCGGATGCGCCGGCGCATATCATCCCCCAAGTCGACCACGCGCAGTGGCGGGCACGGGGGGCGTAAAAGGACCGCATTGTCGTCTTGGAAAGCGCTGAGCCGTAAGCGGCGAGGGCCGCAGAGTAAAGCCACTTGGCCACTTGGCAAACGCCGGCTCAACGTGTACTCTCTTTGCCGGAGCGGGAACCCGCCGCCTGCTCCGCAGAGCGGATCCGAGATCCGCCGCTCGATCTGCTCCGTCAATGGCGCCCCTCGGGGCGCCATTGGTGTCTTCGACAACCGGTACGTTTGCAAGCAGTCGCGCACAAATGCCACAGACAATGAGCCGGACATCCCGCTAGTGCGTAGTTGCAGGCCCAAATTATCGATGCTCCGCGTCGGCAGTTATTCTGGCTCGTCCGAGACGAGCCCGTTTAGCTAAAGACAAAGCGGTGGCTTGTAATACCTGCGGGCCATTGCTCTTAATTCTCCTCGCCGCCCTTGCCGCCGGGCGCTCCCCGGGAGCCGGCCAGCGGGCCGGCGTTCCCTGCCTCACCACTGCTCGTGGCGTCCGAGTTGGCTATAGTAGAGCTTCGGAACCCGTTTGGGGGTGACTACGGCACAGTTGGCCAGACAGCGTCGTCCCACATCGCCTTTATCAATGGAACCGCCCCAAACCGAAGCGCCATCAGCACCAAGTGATGTTGGCGCGAGGCTAGCCCTGGCCGAGCTCGCCATCTCCGACCTGAAGGCCGAGCGCGACCGGCTCGAGGCGATGGTCGTCCGCCTGGGCGCCCTGGCGGCCCAGCTTGACGCCGAGAGCCTTGTCCAAGGGGTCACCGAAGCGGCGCGTGACCTGACAGGAGCGCAACTGGCCATGTTCGTGCCTGCAGAGCGCTCCGTGCTCACCGAACCAACGATCGTATGCGACCCCGACGGCTTGAGCGTAACGCCGGACCCGGGCCGAGTTCCTTTACTGGCCGGTGCTTTGTGGCGCATCACGCCGGTGCGCCTCGATGACGCCGACGAGTGGGAGGCCGCTAATGCAGGGTACGGGCAGCTTTCGGACGGGAGCATATTTCGTAGCTGGGTCGGGGCACCGGTCAGGGCACGCTACGGCGACGCCCTTGGAGGGCTTTACCTCGCCCATCATCGGCCTAACGCTTTTGGAAATCGAGAAGAGGAGCTAGCCCAGAGCCTCGCGGCCCACCTCGGGGCGAGCCTCGACAATCTCACGGTTTTCCAAGAACGCTCCCGCGTGGCACAGGCCTTGCAACAAACTCTTCTGCCGCCGGTCCTCCCAGACGTCGAGGGCCTGGACGTAGCAGTCCGCTACCGCCCGGCAAAGTCAACTTCCTTGGTAGGAGGGGACTTCTACGACATGTTCGAAGCGCGCTCCGACGTGTGGGGCTTGATGATCGGCGACGTGACGGGGGTGGGACCAGAAGCCGCGGCCCTAACGGGGATCGCTCGCTATGCAGCTCGTGCGCTCGCCGCACAGGAACATTCGCCGGCGCGCCTGCTGACGCAATTGAACGAAACGCTCGTCGGGTTCGGTCTACAAGACCGCTTCTGCACCGTGCTTTACGCAGAACTGCACCCTGGCCCCGACGTCCTAAAAATAAAGATTGCTAATGGGGGCCACCCGTACCCGTACATCTTGCGTTCGGACGGCCATGTCGAGGAGATAGCTATTAGCGGTACGCTTCTCGGCCTTTTGAGCGACGTCGCGTTTGAGGAGCTCGAACTGGTGCTGGGACCAGGCGACGTGCTCGTGGCCTACACAGACGGTGTCACCGAAGCGCGCAACCCCACTGGAGCCTTTTTCGGCACTGACGGCCTGGTGCGTACACTGACCGGGAGTACCGGCAGGCCCGCCGCCTGGATGGCGCACCGCATCGAGCTTGCCGTGACCGAGCACCAGTCCGGCGTAACCCCCGACGACATCGCCATCGTGGTAGTGCAAGGCCTGCCCGATCGGCCCACAGAACAAGTGGGCGCCCGGCGGCACGCGCGACGCAAACTTTAAGGCTGGTCGCGGTGCCCGAGCGTTGGCGCGAACCGTTCGCTTCGAGCGACGCGGTGCGCCGGCGCATGAGCGTCCAGCGCCGCGAGGGCACGGCGCCAGAACTTGTCCTTCGCCGCGCGTTGCATGCGCTGGGGCTTCGTTACCGCCTGCACCAGGCACCCGTGCCGGGCCTCCGGCGCAAGGCCGACATCGTGTTCGGCCCCGCCCGTGTGGCGGTCTTCGTCGACGGCTGCTTCTGGCACGGTTGCCCGGAGCACGGCCGCCGCACGCACAGCGTCAACGGCTGGTACTGGCCTGACAAGATAGCCCGGAACCGCCGGAGGGACGAAGAAACCGGACGGCTCTTGTCAGGCGCCGGCTGGCTGGTAGTGCGTGTATGGGAGCACGAAGTAACCGGCCCTGCCGTTGGCCAAGCGGCTGAACGGGTAAGGGACACCTTGGCCGTACGCCGCACCCCGGCCGGGCACTGCTCTTCTGTCGGCCCGCGTCGTGGGCGGGCGGTGGCCC
>DATKHZ010000197.1:0-9436 GCA_035509995.1 Acidimicrobiales bacterium
GCCCCCCTCGTGTTCGACCTAATCGACCGTTGGGACGGCCGCTCGCTCGGCGGCTGTACCTACTACGTCAGCCACCCCGGCGGGCTGGCCTACGAACATTTCCCCGTTAATGCCAACGAGGCTGAGGCGCGACGGGCCAGCCGGTTCTCCCCTATGGGGCACACCCCGGGCCTCGTCGATATCGACGAGCTCCTCGCTACAAGCCCAGTCGCCGAAGATCCCGGTAGCCAGGGCCGCGACTATCCCTGGACTCTGGATCTGCGGCGTGCTCCTTTCCCGCCCGATTACCCGCCGCCCCCCGCCGGCTGACGGCAATGCAGGCCTCCTCATGACGATCGCCGCGCCCACCGATCTCTTCGCCTCCTACCGCCAGGTGCCGGGGTCCTACGACGAGATGTTCACATTCGACGGCCAGGCCCGCGAGCACTGGGCCCATGCGGGCGACGTCATCGGCTCCCTGGGCCTCGAAGAGCTGCTCCACCGGAGCTCTGAGGCACGCCGGTTGCTCGATGACGACGGAGTCACGTACAACGTCTACGGGCCCGACGGGCCCAGCGAGGCTGGTACCCCGGCGGCCGCCCCCTGGGCGCTCGACCCATTGCCGGTGCTGCTTGCCAGCCAGGAATGGGCCGGTGTCGAGCTCGGTGTGATCCAGCGTGCCGAGCTGCTCAACCTCGTCCTGACCGACCTCTACGGTCCGCGCGACCTGTTGCGCCGCGGCACGCTGCCCGCGGAGCTGGTCTTCGGCCACGCCGGCTTCCTGCGCCAGTGCGACCAGATCCGCCTGCCCGGCAACCAGCAGCTCTTCAACATGGCTGTCGACCTCGTCCGCGACGCCTCGGGCGAGTTCACTGTGCTGGCGGACTTCACCCAAGCCCCTTCGGGCGCGGGCTACGCGCTCGAGAACCGCGTAGTTGTTTCCCGAGTGTTCCCGAGCCTTTACCGCGACTCCCAAGTTCACCGGCTCGCTCCCTTCTTTCGGACGCTGCGAGCCTCGCTCCAAGATGTCGCCCCCCCGGACGCCGATGATCCCCGCATCGTGCTGCTCAGCCCCGGCCCGTGGAGCGAGACCGCCTTCGAGCATGCTTACCTGGCTTCGCACCTGGGCTACGCCCTAGTCGAGGGCGCCGACCTGACCGTGCGTGACGGCCGGGTGTGGATGCGCTCGCTGCGAAACCTCGAGCGCGTCGACGTGATCCTGCGGCGGACCGACGCATGGTTCTGCGACCCGCTCGAGCTGCGCCCCGACTCCAGGCTCGGGGTGCCCGGGCTCGTCGAGGTGGCCCGCGTCGGCGGTGTTTCCATAGTCAACACGCTCGGCAGTGGGGTGCTCGAGAACCCGGGCCTGCTGCCCTACCTTCCGCGCCTGGCTCAGCACCTCCTCGGCGAGCAGCTGCTGATGCCGTCAGTCCCTAGCTGGTGGTGCGGCGATGAGGACGGCCGCAGCCACGTCCTCGCCAATCTCGAGCGGCTGGTTGTCAAGCCCATTACCCGGCGAAGCGGCCCGACGGCGGTCTTCCCGTGGGAACTCACAAACGAACAGAGGGACGACCTGCGGCGCAGGATCGAAGCCCACCCAGCAGGCTGGGTCGGCCAGGAGCCCCTCCAGCTGGCGTCCACGCCGACGCTGACCGGCTCGGGGCTCGAGGCCAGGCCGAGCGTGCTTCGTGCCTTCGCCGTGGCCCGTCAGGGCTCCTACGCTGCCATGCCTGGCGGCTTGACCCGGGTCGCCGGCTCGGCGAACCTTTCGGCGAGCCCTCCGGTGGGCCCGTCGGGGGTCGCCCTGGCAACCGGGCACAGCCCAAGGATCTCGAACCAGGCCGGTGCGATCAGCAAGGACACCTGGGTGCTCGCCTCCGAGCCCGAGAAGCTTTCCGGCTTCTGGCTTGCATCCGGTCCTCCAGTGACCGCCGTCGACCCTGCGGCGTCGATGTCTTCTCGGGCGGCCGAGAACCTGTTCTGGATGGGCCGCTATGCCGAGCGGGCCGAGGCGGTCGCCCGTCTCGTACGGGTCGCCCACGACCGGCGTAACGATTTCCAGCGGAGCGCCAACCCTGCGGGTACGGAATGCCTCCAAGTGCTGCTCACCGCCCTCACCCGGGTCAGCTCGACCTACCCTGGCTTCGTCGGGGATGGTGCCGGGGACCGGCTCTCCGCGCCGGGCGGCGAACTGTTCGCCCTAGTGATCGACGAGAACCGTCCGGGCACGCTGGCCCACGCCGTGAGGCACCTCCTCGGTGCAGCCCAGGCCGTCCGCGACCAGCTGTCGGCCGACATCTGGATGGCGGCAGGCACGCTCGAACGCGAGCTCGAAGAACTCCGGACCTCCGACCCCGATCACCTCATGGTCGTACAACACAGCCTCGGCCGGATCATGCAAGGCTTGTTGGCATTGTCGGGCCTCTTCGCAGAGGGCATGGTGCGCGATCCCGGCTGGCGCTTCATGGACGCGGGAAGGCGTCTCGAGCGTGGGCAGCAGCTGGTCGCCCTCCTGCGGGCAACGGTGACCATGGAGCGCAGCACCGCCACCGACAGCCTGCTCCTCGAGTCGGTGCTCATTGCGGCCGAAAGCATCCTCACTTATCGCCGACGCTACCGTTCGCATGCCCAGCTCGAGACGGTGCTCGACCTGCTCTTGATCGACCCGGACAACCCCCGTTCGCTCGCTTTCCAACTCGAGCAGCTCGCCGTCGACGTCCGCCTCATACCGAAGCTGGACAGCGGGCTCCGCTTGAGCGACCCGGAGCGGTTGGTACTGGAGGCTTCGACCTCGCTCCGGTTGGCCGATACGGCTCTGCTCGCGCGGTCTCAGCAGGAAGGCGGGCGCCCAGAGCTTGACGCCGTCCTCAGCAATCTCCTTGAGCTGCTCTACCGCACGGCTGACGCCATCGACACTGACCACTTCGTCCGCCTTCTCCCGCAGCACTCGCTGCTCGTCTCGTGATCTACCGCGTCGTCCATCGCACGGAGTACCGCTACGGCTCGGAAGTGTCGTCGAGCTACGGGGAACTGTACCTGTTGCCCCGCGACGTCCCGGGACAGGAGTGCGAGTCGTCGAAGGTGCTTATTGAGCCCGAGCCTCACGACTACCGCGAACGAACGGACTTCTACCGGAACCGCGTTGCCCATTTCACAGTGCTCGAGCCGCACACCCGGCTGAGTATTACCGCCGAAAGCATCGTCGCGGTCACCCGGCCGGCCACGGTCCCTCTGGCTGTGGACCAGGCCTGGGAAACCGTGCGGGAGCGCGTTCGCCTCGACCCGACGGTGGACGTCGTGGGCACCTACGACTTCCTGTTCGACTCGCCGAAGGTCACGGTGTCGCCTGCCGTCGCCGCGTATGGGGCCCAGTCGTTCCCGGCCGGACGGCCGCTCGGCGAGGCCGTGGCCGAGCTCAAATCGCGCATCCACGACGATTTCGCCTACGAGCCGGGCGCGACCTCGGTGCGCACGACGCTGGCTGAGCTGATAGAGCGCCGAAAAGGGGTCTGCCAAGACTTCGCTCACCTGGCGGTGGGCTGTCTCCGTTCGCTCGGGCTGGCCGCCCGCTATGTGAGCGGCTACCTCGAGACCATTCCTCCCCCGGGACAGGCTCGCCTCGTAGGAAGCGACGTGTCTCACGCTTGGGCTTCTGTGTTCGTGCCCGATGGCGGATGGGTGGACTTCGACCCGACCAACGACCGTTTCGTCTCCGATCGCTACGTCACCAATGCCTACGGTCGCGACTACGGCGACGTGTCGCCGGTCAAAGGCATCATCTACACCGAGAGCAAGAAGAACGAGTTGAGCGTCTCGGTCGACGTAGTCCCCCTTTAGAGGTCGCTGCCTAGAGGATCCGTTCGGCCAGCTCTGCGATGGCCGGCTCGTTGGCCGCGTGGACATGCCCGCCGGTCCGGGTGATGAAGTACTCCACCTGGAGGTTGACCCGCGTCCCCTCGTTGTCGCTCGATAGGCGGAAGTCGGTGCGCACCCCGCAGATGAACAGGCCGAGCGCGGAGCCGTAGCCGATTTCGCTGGCCGTACCGGAGTCGACGTCGACACCGTCCAGTTCGGCGAGCATCCCTGCCGAGGATTCGATCATCTTCGCATTGGCGTCGCCGACCCGCTTGTCCAGGTCAGCGAGGACCGCCGTCCGGGCCGGGCCCGCGGCCATGGCGAAGGCAGCATCGAACTCGTCGACGAAATTGCCCCACGGGCTGACTGGCGTAAGCCCGGCGGCCGCCACCGCCGGCACGAGCACATTTCGGTGCCAGCTCGAAAGTACCGGTGTGAAGCCGTCGGGGCCGGCCAGGTAGACCTTGGTGTTCTTCGTGTAACTGATGCTGCCTGAGCGCCCGCCAGAAGACAACTCCAGCGGCGCGGGATGGGCGTCCAGGTACAGTCGTGCACATCGGTGCCCCTCACGGTCGGTGGCGGGCTGACGTTGGAAAGTGCTCGTGCGCGGCGCCATGTCAGGAAGTAAGAGAAGTGCCTGGACTTGGGCACGACCATCCGCAAGAGTCCTATATATGGCCGGTTTGACTGACGAAGC
Organism: Acidimicrobiales bacterium; assembly: GCA_035509995.1. Lineage (GTDB taxonomy): Bacteria > Actinomycetota > Acidimicrobiia > Acidimicrobiales > Palsa-688 > Fen-671. Next base: position 4,532 of record DATKHZ010000197.1, read on the forward strand.
GCTGATGCGGACTGAGATCTACGGTTGGTGTGGCCTCTGTCACTCCTTTACTGGTTTTCCGCATGACTGCGCCGCACAAGACGAGCCAGCCCAGGAAGAACTGCCCTAGCACCCGGACGCCGCCCCTGTCGTGTACGAGCAGGCTTGTGCAACTGCCTTGTACGACCAGCGCGCACGATCTTTAGGCTCTTGCGCCGGTAAGGTTCTCGGGTCGAGGACAGTGCATGACGGCGGCTCCCGTCCGAGCGCGATCGCACCCGAAGCGCCGGCCCAGGCGGTGGGTGGGTATCCTGCTCGCGCTTTGCCCCCTCGCTGGGCTCGCGGTGGGCGGTTATTTCGCGACGCGCCCACCTGATTACTGGGTCCTGCATTTTCACGGTGAGACGGTCAGGGTCCCGAAGGTGCCGTCCTTGTCCCCGTTACGCAAAAGGATCGTCGACATTGCGGTGAGCCAGCTCGGTTATGTGACCGAGCCGCCCTCGACCTTCTGCAATAAGTACAGCGGATATTGGGTTTCTGGAGCTGGCGATTGTGGCAATTCCAATCTCGCCGAAGAATGGTGCGCCGACTTTGCGGCTTGGGTCTGGGAGCATGCTGGTGCAGATGTCACATACCAGTACATCAACGGTGACCTCAACTCTTCGGCGGCGAGCTTTTACGAATGGGGTGCCGCCAGGGGCACATGGCACCCGGTCGGAAGTCGTTATAAACCTCTCCCCGGTGACGTCGCCGTGTACGGGCTGGACAAGGCGGCTCTTGTCGCCGTACATGTCGCCGTGGTGATCGGGTACACGCCCGGCGAGCGCGGGCCGATAGCGGTCAACGGCGACGGTGACCTCACGGGTTTCAGCGTTGTCGAGGTCGCGACCGACGAGCTCGTAGCGGACACACACCCCGGGAGCGCCGCGTTGTCGGGCTACGTCTCGCCCAGCTGAGCTCGGCCACCAAGGGTCGCCCGAGCGCCTCGCGCTGGTCGCGACGGACGCCGAAAGGGGTTACTCCTTCGCAGGCTCGGGGAGGCCCTGGCTACTTAGAGCTACCGGATCCGTACGAGAGCTTCAGGACACTTCGCGTGGGCCGACACTATAAGCATGGCCAGCGTAAGCCGCACCACGTGGCGGGCTGCCTTGATGTCGTCGGTCCGTCCTCGGCGCGCATCCGATAGGAGGCCGAGCGGTGGCGCGCCCATGTTGGTCTGGGGTTGCTACGCCCTCCTGGCGTCGGTCCTGTTGGGCTATTTCGTCTGGGGGCTGATGCGTCGCAACGATGCCTTCTCTGTGCCGGTCGACGGATGGCTCGTGGACGGCGCGGACCTCGCTGCCGGCCTGTTATGCCTGGTAGGAGCCTTCCACCGCCGCGGCCAGGACCGCGTGATGATATTGGTCCTGGCCTCCTCGCTGTTCGCCTGGACCACAGGGGACATCTCAATTACCGTCCAGTCACTGGGCGGGGCGACCCCCCCTGCTCCGCCGTCGGTACCCGACGTGTTCTACCTTTCGTTTTACCCGCTCGCCTACGTGGCGGTGCTGCTGTTCCTCCGAAAAGAGGTGCGGGGGCTCAGCCTGGCGAGCTGGCTCGACGGCATAGTCGCCTCGCTCGGGGCCTCGGCGGTTTGCGCGATGTTCGTGTTTCACCGGATCCTGCTGACCGCCGGAGGGAGCGCCGTAGGGGTCGCCACCAACCTCGCTTACCCCGTCGGCGACCTCATGTTGCTGACACTCATCGTGGGTGGAACCCACCTGCTGCCGCGCCACAGGAGGGCGCCGTGGGCGATGCTCGCCACGGGGATGACGTTGAACGTGGTGGGGGACACTTTCAACCTGTTCGGGTCGACCAGCTTTGGGGCATCCAGGGCCGCAAGCGTCGTAAACAGCGTCGCTTGGCCGACCGCGATCTTGCTCATATCCATGGCCGTGTGGCTGCGCCCGCGGAACAATGGCCCCGTTCAACAGCGTCAGATCGGTTCGCTGATGCCAGCGTTTGCAGCGACGGCCGCGCTCGGGATCCTGATTGCCGGGACTGTACGCCACCCAGGAGTGGTCGCAGTCGGGTTGGCCACGGCGACGCTGGTAGTGGCCGGGGTGCGGGTGGGGCTCACAATGTGGGAGCTGCGAACTCTTACCGAGCAACGCCGCCTGGAGTCGATCACCGACTCGCTCACCGGCCTCGGGAACCGACGGCAGCTCTTCCAGGTGCTCGACGAGTTTTTTTACCAGCAGCGCAGTTCGGCACTCGAGGACAAGCGCCAGCTCGCCTTTTTGTTCATGGACCTAAACCACTTCAAGGAGATCAACGACTCCTTCGGTCACCCTGCCGGTGACTTATTGCTCGAGCGCCTCGGCGCACGTTTCATGGCTTCACTTCGTGGCATCGACATACCGGTCCGGCTGGGCGGTGACGAGTTTGCCGTTGTCTTGATGGACGCGGACGCAACCGAAGCAGCATTGGTGGCCCAGCGGCTTATGGACTGTTTAGAGGAGCCGTTCGAGCTTGGATCCCTCAGCGCCAGCGTGAGCGCATCCATCGGTGTAGCACTCGCCCCGAATGACGCTACGGAGAGCGCGGCTCTGTTCTGGTGCGCGGACGTGGCGATGTACCGCGCCAAGGTGGCAGGAAAGGCCGTTGCCTTTTACGACCCAGTTCTCGACGACGACGACCAGTGGAGCCTCGTCGAGGACCTCCGAAAGGGGCTCGAAGAGGGTGAGCTTGTCCTGCATTACCAGCCCCAGCTGAACCTCCGCAACGAGCAGATCGTCGCGGTAGAAGCCCTCGTGCGATGGTCGCACCCCAAGCATGGCCTGGTGCCGCCTCTCAAGTTCATCCCATTGGCCGAGGAGGCGGGCCTGATGGGCCGCCTCACTGAATGGGTCATCGATGAGGCGCTCCGCCAATGCGCAAGTTGGCTGGCAGTGGGGAACGAGGTAAGCGTCTCGGTCAACATCTCGGCGAGCAACCTGCTAAGCTCGGGGTTCGCCGGCATTGTCGACGAGCTCCTTAGGCACCACTCTGTGCCGGCCCGGCTCCTGGTGCTCGAGATAACCGAAACCACAGTCATCTCCGATTTCGACGGTTCCAAAGTTGTTATCGACGATCTGCTCGCCCTCGGCATCGAAGTGTCCATCGACGACTTCGGCGCCGGCTTCACGTCGCTGGCTCACCTGAGCGGGCTGTCTGTGCGCGAGCTCAAATTGGACCGGGTCTTCATAACCGGCTTGGGCGCCGGCGGGCGGGAGCGCGACCTCCAGCTGGTGAGGTCCACGGTCGAGCTCGCTCACGCGCTGGGCCTGCGCGTCGTCGCCGAAGGTATCGAAGATGCCCCGACCCTGGAGCTGCTCTCCAATCTGGGCTGCGACCTGGCTCAGGGTTATTTCATAAGTAGGCCCAAGCCGGCAGCCGAGGTGCACTTCGGGGGGGCTTCTGCCGGTCTGAGCGCGGCCCACGTCGGCTTGGCTGGGTAACCTCAGGGCCCTCTTTGTTTTCGGTAGCAGTTGTGCCCGCCGCGGCCGTCTAGCGCTTAGACGGGCGCACGGGCGCCGGGACAAGACAGACTGGGGGCGTGGAAGCTTTGCACGTCCTGGCGGTGATAGCCGGAGCTCTGCTCGCGCTCGTGACCACGGTCCATATTGTGCGGACCCTGGTGGTGCCCCGGGCCAGCCGGACCCTCTTGTCTCACGTCGTCGACACCGGCGTAGACGCCCTCTTCCTGATGATCGTGCGGCCGATGCGCAGCTACGCACGCAAGGACAAGGTGCTCGCCGCGCAGGGAGCGGCAGTTATCCTCGCCCAGCTGGCAACCTGGTTGATCTGCTACGAGGTGGCTTACGCCCTGCTGCTGTGGCCGTCGGTCGGCAGCCTTCCGAGCGCTTTCCGCCAGGCGGGGAGCTCGATGTTCACCCTGGGTTTCGCGTACACGCCTTCGGCGGCCCCCACCGTGATCGAGTTCATGGCGGCGGCCACCGGAGTGGTGGTCGTGGCGCTCCAGGTCGGCTACCTGCCGACCCTGTACGCGGCTTTCAACCGCCGCGAGACAGAAGTCACCCTGCTCCTGGCCCGGGCCGGGTCGCCCCCGTGGGGCCCCGAGCTGCTCCTGCGTACCCGCTACGGGGTCGCGGTACTCAGCGATGACCTACCCGCGTTCTACAGCGGGTGGGAACGTTGGGCGGCCGACGTCGCGGAGAGCCACTCCAATTATCCCGTGCTCGTGCGTTTCCGCTCCCCCAACAAGCTTTCTTCCTGGCTCGTAGGGTTACTCGCAGTGATGGACTCGGCGGCGATGCTCCTGGCGCTGTGCCCCAGCCGCGAGCGCATCGAGCCGAGGCGGGCCCTGCGGATGGGCTTTACGGCGCTGCGCGCGATCGGGTCGGCGCTCGGGATGGAAGTGGACGTGGACCCGGACCCCGACTCCGAGATCGACCTCGGATTCGACGAGTTCGCCGCGGCAGTCGAACAGTTGCGAACTGTGGGCTTTCCCATGGACAGGGACGCAGCCGAAGCGTGGCCCCACTTCCGTGGTTGGCGGGTCAACTACGAAGCATTGGCATACGCGCTCGCACGTCGTACCGATGCGGTCCCGGCACCGTGGTCCGGCCCTCGCCGCTGGCCGGCGGCCACGATACCCGTGCAGCGCCCTCCCAACAGGGCTCCTTCGCAGGCGGCCTTAGTGCCAGCTGCGCAGGTCAAGGCGGCAGCGACCGAGGTGACCACGTAGCTGAACTAAGGTATAAGTAAAGTGGCAGTTTCTTACACGAACAAATCAAGTGCAACCGTAAGGGACCTCCGTCGGGTCAATCGTGGCGCCGTGCTACGGCGCTTGTTCCTTGAGGGCCCACTCAATCGCGTCGCCCTGGCGCAGCTGACCGGGCTGAGCAGCGGGAGCGTAACGAACGTGACCTCCGCGCTGCTGGA
>DATKHZ010000198.1:0-5518 GCA_035509995.1 Acidimicrobiales bacterium
TCGGCAATCGGGTTCGCGGTCCTCGCCGCTGCATGCGGCGCCTCGAACAGCCCAGGTGTCGCAGGCTCCGGGTCGATCGCAGGCGGCCACAAGCCGGCATCGACAGGCCCGTCACGCGGGATGGCGCAGGCGCTCGCTTACGCGCGCTGTATGCGCAGTCACGGTGTTCCCGACTTCCCTGACCCCACCCCATTCCCGGGCGGCGGTATCGCGTTCCAAATCAATGCTGGCTCGGGTAGCGATCTGAACCACAACAGCCCGAAGTTCAAGAGGGCTGACCAGGCGTGCCATTCGCAGTTGCCCGGCGGGGAACAGCCTTCGCCCCTGTCTTCCGACAAGATCGCCGCGGAAGTGAAGTGGGCGCTCTGCATGCGCTCGCACGGCCTCCCGGGTTTCCCCGACCCCGATGCTCAGGGATCGTTCGACAGCAGTAGGTTCAACGGCAGATCGCCGGTGTTCCAAAGCGCCAGCAAATCCTGCAAGTCGTTGCAACCGACGGGGTCGATCACTGCCGTACCTGGAAGCGGGCCATAGGACCATGACCAGGCCGGTCACGTGCGGTTTTCAGCAAGTGAGGCGAGGTGACGGTCGGTGGGAGGCGCTGCTACTGCAATTTCGGGCCGCTATCGCGAGAGGAGGAGGCTGATAGTGACGGGCAGCAAAGAGGACCCGTGGGTGCTCAACACGCCACCGGGTACATCGGGCTACACCATGTACAAAGATGAGCAGGCCGAGCCGCCGGTCCTGGTGTGCCAAGTCGGTTCGACAACGCTCAGGTACCACGCTCGGGCGATCGAGGACCTGCACGCTTGGCTGGTCGAGCAAGGCGGCTGGGTCGCGCTCGGGGCTGCCGATGAGGGCAAGCCCGCGACGGCAGGCACGGTCGAGGCTTGGGGACGGTCCCCCGACAATCCGGTTGGAGGCTGGTACGGGTTGCGGAAGGGCTACCGAGGTCGCTTCGGGATGTACCTCCCGCCGCTGCTGGAGGCGCTCGGCCTCGCTGAGGTCACCCACGAGCCCCGCAACAACTCGATGCGAGCGATCTGAGAACAGGTCCGACGGCGCGGTCAGGGTTTGACGGAGATCGATCGGCCGTCGGGAACGAGCTCCTCCCAGGTGTTGCCCGGGGTGAGAGTGATCCTGGTCCCATCGGTCTCCACGAACACTGTGGGATGGTCGAGCAACGGGCGTTCCCACTTCCCGTAGAACTGGGCGCCGTCACGGAAAACCCAGGCCGGGCCGCTGCCCTTCAACGTCAGCTCGTTTTCGAGGGAGCCGGTGATGTCTTCGGGGTAGGGCGTGGGCCATTCTCGGACGAGCATGACGATCACGTTGGAGGCTGCGATTTGGCTCCCGTCGCCGAGTAGGGCAGGCCCCGTGTCTGAGTAGGACCTGTACCAAAGTCCGGTGTCGCGGTGCCAGGTCCAGGTCGTTACGTCTATTGGGTAGTCGATGTTGACAGCCGATGCCGGCGTGGCGCCCGGGGAAGGCCGTCCGTAACTGAAGATGGCCACTGGCGGCTTCTCGGGGTAGTGAAGTTGCGCCGCCGCAGCGTAGAGGGCTGAAGTTGAAGTCTCGAGGTTGTGCGGCTCATAGCGGTCAGGGTCCCGCCAGTAAGTGTTGGGCGCCTTGTAGCCTCCGACGTCGTCGAGAAGAGACCTGCGGCCGTCTACCTCGTTTATCACCGGCTGGATGGCCCCTGAGTAGGCGAACAGGATCCGGCCCAAGGGCTCGAGGATCTGTGCGTCTACAAGGCGGGCCGAACGAACGGGCTCGATGTGCGCTGCGGTCCGGCACTGGAAGACCGCAATGAACCTTGTTATGCCCCCTTCGACCGGCTCTTCAAAGACGATGTCGGCCTTGTCCAGACCGAACTGGGGGCGGGCCGCCGGCAGGTTCTCAACCTTGACAGCCACGGCTGCGCGTGGGGGGACGTGCCCCCTGGGTGCTCGCTCCCCGGTCAGAGGGCAGAGGGCCACGCGGTGGGCGGTTACGGCGTGCACGTGGACCGCGTGAGGGTGCTTCGGCGCTCGTCCCACGTGGTGCCGCCTCTTTTTTTGGTGCGTGTGGCGAGCGTGAGCGTGGCGAGCGTGAGCGTGGCGACGGGTGGTCGAAGTAGGGCTCGCGGGCGTCGTCGTCGACGTCGAGGGCGGGCCGGTGGGGCGTTGCGCACTTGGGTGGCCACCGCACGCGCCGAGCAGGGCAATTGCGGAGGCAGCCACCGCGGCAGCGATGCGACGCCCGCGATGCGGGCTTCTCATCATCCAGTCATACCCCGGGCAATCCTGAAAGATACCTCCGGATGATCGCTCCTTACATCCTTACGAGGTTCTCAACACCATCACAGCCAGTGTTCAACGGTTTCGGAGGGATCTCACAGGAGCGGCGGGCACGCTGAACAAAGCTACCAACTAAAAGGAGCCCCATCATGAGCGATTTCGAACCTACGAACCCCCACGAGAACTTTCCGGATCTCTCCAAAAGGAGAGCACCCTCGGAGCTCTCTCTTTCGTTGAACCGGCCGGCCTGGGTGCCTGCGGCCAAGCACGCTCGCCGGCGTAGGGCCCGGAGGTTCCTGGCGTACAGAAGGAACGGACGGATCGCGGCCGCCGCGGTAATATGCGCTGCGATCGGGCTTCCCGTCAGCGTCGCCACGTCCACCGCGGCAACAGCCGCGCAACTAGCAACCTCTCCCGTCTCCGGCAGCGGGGCGTCCAATGCTCGCTCAGCGCCGGCCCAAGGTGGAGCATCCGGCACGGTCGCCACCGTGTCCCGGTCGAGCTTCACGATGACGACATCGACGGGCCAGAAGGTGACCGTCGAGGAGACGTCCTCCACGACGTACGAACGGGGCACAACCTCGAACTCTGCCAAAACCGTTACAAAGGGCCAGAGCGTCCTCGTGCTCGGTACGGTCAACTCAACGACTATCACCGCCTCGCAGGTCGTAGTTGGCTACGAACCGGCCTCGAGTGCGACAGAGACCGCAAAGGTAGTCCCCTTCAAGAGGGGTGAGACGACCGCGTCAAAGCAGGTCGGCCAGATCCCATCTAACTGGAGCGCGGGGTCGGGGGACATCGTCAGTGGGACAACGGCTAACAAGGCGACCGAAGCCGCTCTGGCCGCCTACCCGGGTGCCATCGTCGACCGTGTTGCGAAGCTGAGCGACGGCGTGTACAACGTCCACTACATCGGCGTCAATTGGCCGCACCACGTCTTCGAGAGCTCCAGCTTCAAGGTTGTCGGTGCCCTGTAACCCAGGCTGTGGACCAGATGTTGGCTAGCAGCCGCTCTCGGTCAGGTTTTAGGACTTGGGCCAGGAACGCAAGTGCTTGTCAGGGTCGTTCGTCTACCTCGGTCACGTACTCCCAGTCAACGTGGTTATGGCGCTCGATGACGATCGGTGTCTCCCGAGCTTTGGGTAGGTCCCGCGCGTATGTCTCCGCAGCCTCGTCGCTATCGAACGCACGGGTCTCGATCTCGGTCCCGCCGGGTTCCGCGAAGCGGTACAGCGAGGTCTTGGCTGAGGACGGGCCGGTGTTGGTCATACTGCGATGCTAGGGCTCCTCGGCCCCGAACAGGTCCAGCTGAGGAGCCGTCCCCCTCTCATGGCTGGCCTGAGGGGTTTCGTCCTTCCGGAAATGCTTGCTCAGAGTGTCGACCTGGCCTTGGTAATTCGAGCCGATATCTTCCCCGTACAGTTTCACCGGCTCTGCGGCCATCCGCTCGAACGTCAGCTTGCACACCTGTTGGCCGTGCTCGATCATGAACGGGACGTCGTGGGCACGGACCTCGAGGGCTGCACGCGAACCCTTCAACGTCCCGGCTCTGTTGTAGCCAAACCCCGGGTCGAAAAAGCCGGCGTAATGCGTCCTCAGTTCCCCGCTTGTCGGGTCGTACGCCGTCATCTCGCAGGCGAGGCCGGGAGGGACGGAGACCGCCTCTTCGGACAGAAGGAGGTAAAACCGTTCCGGCCCAAGGACAACACGGTCCTCCTCTTCGGCGAAGACCTCTTCCCAGTAATCCTCGACACGGTGCCCGCCGGCTTTTGCCATATCGAGCACGAGCGTGTGCTCCTTGGCCCTGTAGCCGACCCGACGGTGCTTCCCGCTGCGCACGTCCAGGCTCAGGAAAAGTCCGTTCCCGGTCGCAAACTGGCTCTTGTCGGCGGGTCGGCCTCCGACGTAGAGCAGTGGCTCGTTGTGGTGGGCCTCCCACAGCTCCTCGTCGGAGAGGCTCGAGCGCCCTGCCATCAGGCGCAGTTGGTTGAGGGCCAGGCCTTGGCGGACTCGCACTGCGAACGAAAGCGGGACAATTTCGACATAAAGCGGTCCTTCGTAACCCGGCGTTATCTCGTCGAAGCGGTAGCTGTAATCGGTGATGACCCGGGTGAAGACGTCGAGCCTCCCGGTGGAGCTCTTCGGGTTGGCCTTGCCTTTCACGAACGGGGGGAGAGCAAGCTTCTCGGCGAGGGGCACGAGATAAGGCCGTCCGGTCTCGAGAACAGCGCCTTCGCGACGCAGGTCGAGCTCGTCGACTATAAAGTCCTTCACTTTGTGGCCTACCTCTTTATCGCCGGCCAAAAAGCTGCAGCGGATCCTGTAGGCGCGTTCTCCCAGACGAAGGTCAAGGCTCGCCGGCTGTATATTGCTCGGCGGGACCCGCAGCTCGCCGGCGCCGACCCATCCCGCAGCTACAGCCTCCGCAAGGAGCTGGCTCGGGAGGACGCCGTGTGCCCGTTCCCCGAGGTCGGCAAGGTTGGCTCTGGAGGTCATGGCGGGCTGGGGGGGCATTGCAAGGCCATGGTACCCGCCGCCCTCCCGGCCCTCCTGCGGCGCCGGCCCTCGGGAGGCGGTACTGTGCGAGCGTGGGCAAAGGGAGCGGCCGTGACAGCGGCAAGGCAAAACTCAAACTGCTGAGCCGCGCCCTGCTAGCAGTTGGCCTCACCGCCCTCGCTGCGATGATCATCCGGATCCGGGGTAGCGGGGGGACCCCGCCTCACGGGGGTGGCTGGCGCGAGCTCTCGGCGACGGACCTGGAGCCAGTGGACAAGAAATAGGTGCGAGCGATCCTGGTGGGCTTGGGCGCGGTCGGTGCTCGCAGCGCCCGCCAACTCCTTTCTTCCAGCTCGATCAGCGAACTGGTCGTGTTCTCCAAACGGGCCGCGGGGGCCGACGCGAAGGTTGCAGCTCTGGGCGGAGCAGGCGTCGTGAGGCCCGAGCTGCTCTCCGACGCTTCATTTTCTTATGCCCTGAGCGGGGCTTCGGTGGTCCTGCTAGCGGCACCCGGCCTCCGCTTCCGGTATGCAGAAGAGAGCGTCAGGGCTGGTGTCCCAGTCGTGTCGGTCTCCGACGACCCGGGCGAGGTGCGCTTGTTGCTGGACCTCGACGGCGAGGCGGCAAAGCAAGGGGTGGCGGTCGCTGTCGGCGCCGGTATGGTCCCTGGGCTGTCCTGTCTGCTGACGGCATGGGCGGCCTCTTCGCTGGACGAGCTGTCCGAGGTCCACGTCGCAAGCCTC
>DATKHZ010000199.1:0-2542 GCA_035509995.1 Acidimicrobiales bacterium
AGGACGACAATGCGCATTGCAGGCACCGTGGTGCTCGAGGTTGGCAGCGAAATAGTTGTGGTCGTGCTCGTCGTCGGCGTGGGCTTGCTCGTGCTCGTCGTCGGCGCGGGCTTGCCCGTGCTCGTGACGTCTCGCACCGTCGTGGTCGGAAGTAAGCCAGCTCCGGATGTCCTGACCCGCGGAGCCGGCGTGCCCGACCGCGAGCTCGGTGCGGCTGACGTCGGGGGCCTGCCTGTGGTAGCCGCTCCCGAGCCCCCTGGGAACGTCGGCCCCGACGAGCTGGCGGCGGCGTCGGAATGAGCGCGGACCGGGAGGTAGCCGATCACCATGCCCAGCACCCCGGCGACCAACACGGTCACCAAAAGCGACCAGGTGTGCCACCTTCGCCGGTCCTTGGCCAGTTGCAACGTGGGCGCGCCGTCGCGAGATGGCTGGGCGGGGCCACCTCTAGCGGGCACGCAGTGACCAGCTCACGTTTGGACCTCCGGGTTACGCAAAACAGTACAAGTCGGAGCTCGAGCCCGAACAGCCCGCCAACAACCGGCCAACCCACGAACACTAACTGCGGAGGCTGAACAAGCCCTGTCTCGTCTGCGGCGCGCTAGCAAACGTCCGGTGAACATCGGTCTGGCGCCGGTGCCGGCGGCATCTACGACCAGCGTCTTTGCGGAGTACTCTGTGAGGGTCTGCTGCGCCTCGATCACGTCATGACGCCCTTACCTCCGAGCTCAGCGCAAGAGAGCCGGCGCCGGACCGGCGAGGACCGGATCCTGTCGCTGCCAAATGTGGTCACCACCCCCCGGCTGGTACTGGTGCCGTGGTTCGTGTGGCTCCTGCTCCAGCCACACCACCGGGACTGGTTTGCGGCTGCTGTCCTGCTCGCGGCGCTCGGCACGACGGACTGGTTGGACGGCCAGCTTGCGCGCCGCCTCGACCAGGTAACGAATCTCGGCAAGATCCTCGACCCGGTCGCTGACCGTGTGCTGCTCGCAACGGCGGTGATCGGGATCCTGGCGGTCGGCGCGGTACCAGTCCCGATCGCGGTCATCGCGATGGCCCGCGAGGGCTTGGTGGCTGCCGCGACTGTGGCGTTGGCGATGGCCGGAGCTCGGCGGATCGATGTGACGCGGGTCGGAAAAGCAGGGACCTTCGGGCTGATGTGCGCCTTCCCGCTGTTCCTCGCCGGTCACTCGACGATCGGCTGGCACCACACTGCCCTCGTGCTTGCCTGGGTGGCGGCGGTAATCGGGCTCGTGCTCGGTTGGGCCTCCGTGGTCCTCTATGTGCCATTGGCCAGGCGTGCTCTGGCCGATGGGCGACAGGCTGCGGCAGCCAACGGGCGTGACGCATGATAGGGAAATGACAAAGTCCGTGCGTTCTCCTTCGTTCCTGTCGCTGCGGTCGGACGGCTCAGCGTTTTCGATAGACGCACCTCGGAAGAAAGCGTGATGCGCACCATGGAGCGGAGCGAATTAGCTAAGCGCCTAAAGGAAACCTGCAGCCTGAGGGGCCGCTTCGTGCTCCGGTCGGGCCAGGTTTCAGACGTCTATTTCGACAAGTACATGCTCGAAGCCGACCCGGAGCTGTTGCGGGCGGTGGCAGAACAGTCCGCCCCCCTGGTCCCCGAAGGTACCGAGATCCTCGCCGGGCTCGAGCTCGGAGGAGTGCCGCTTTCCACTGCGCTCTCCCTTGTGACTGGGCTCCCCCAAGTGCTCGTTCGAAAGGAAGCCAAAACCTACGGGACGGCAAAAATCGCCGAAGGGCCCGGGGTCGCGGGCCGGCGCGTCCTCGTAGTGGAAGATGTGATTACTACGGGCGGCCAGGTCGTTCTGTCCACCGAAGAGCTGCGTGCCCGTGGAGCGCTCGTCACCACCGTGCTGTGCGTTATCGACCGGAGGGCACGGGGCAACAATGGCGCGGACAAACTGGCGGAGGCGTCGATTTCCATGCGGTCGCTGTTCACCTTGGACGAGATCCTCGGACCTGCCGGCGATTAAGCCGACCTGCGGGCCGGGGCACTGTCCATCTAAGATGCCGCAATGAACCGTTCCGGCCTCAACCGCATTGTGACTATCAGCCTGGCCGACAGGTCGCTACTGGACCACTCTTTCTACCGGCGCTGGGAGCAGGGCGAGGTATCTCTCGCCGAGCTCGCCAGCTACGCCTCCCAATACCGCCATTTCGAAAACTACCTCCCTGGCTTTCTCGGGCAGCTGGTCGATGCGCTGCCAGAGGGGGCTTCGCGGGACCTCGTTGCCGCCAACCTCGCCGACGAAATGGGAGACCCGGTCCCTCATGTGCAACTGTTCGAGCGCTTCGCGGCCGGAGTCGGCGCCCGCGCCGCCGAGCCGTCCCCAGCCATGGCCGATCTTCTCGGCACCTATGACGACCTCCTCGACAGAGGAGCACTCCATGGTCTCGCCGGGTTCCTGGCGTACGAGAGCCAGGCTGCCGGCGTTGCCCGGAGCAAGGCCGATGGGCTCCGGCGGCACTATGGGCTGGACGATTACGCGATTTCCTTCTGGGAGCACCACGCCGAAGT
>DATKHZ010000200.1:0-5774 GCA_035509995.1 Acidimicrobiales bacterium
AAGCTCCAGGCGATGGGCTACATCGTCGAGGACGGCCCAGATGGCACGATCGTGCGCCGGCGATGACTCCCCAGGACGCAGCAGCCGCCTAGACGCAGAAGCCGGGCCCTCCAGCGGGGGCCCGGCTCCTGAGATCGGAGGTTGTAAAGGTCCTACTTGTGGCTCGGTGATGCCCCCGGGAGAACCGAACCATTGCCGTTGTTGGCGTTCATGACCCCGGCGAGCAGACTGGTGAGCTCGACCGGGACGACGAACTTCGTCGACGGCGAGCTACCTATTTGCTTCAAAGTTTCCAAGTACTGCAGCGTCATTGTTGTCGAGTCCAGGTCACCGGCCACTTCGAGGATCCGGCGGAGCGCTGCGGCGTAGCCCTGTGCGCGAAGTTCGGCGCTTTGGCGTTCGCCTTCGGCTTGCAGGATGGACGATTGCTTCTGGCCTTCGGCCACCGTGATCGAGGCTTGCTTTTGGCCGTCTGCCTCGGTCACAACGGCCCGGCGTGTCCGTTCGGCCCCCATCTGGCGGGTCATCGCTTCAAGGACAGCGGGGGGCGGCTTGATCTCTCTTACCTCGACATTGGTCACCTTCACACCCCAGCGTTCGGTGACGTCGTCGAGTTTTAGCCTGAGGACCCCGTTCATTTCGTCGCGCTTGGACAGGACGTCGTCCAGGGTCATGTCGCCGACTACCGAACGCAAAGTTGTTGAAGCGATGTTGGTGGCGGCGCCTTTGAAATCCTGGACGGCCAGGACAGAGGTAAGCGGGTCCAGCACCTTGTAGAAAATTATGAAGTCGATCGCTATCGCAGCGTTGTCCTGGGTGATCGCCGTCTGGTGCGGGATCTCGAGGTAGCGCTCGCGAAGGTCAACCCACGAGATCCGGTCTGTTATCGGGTTGATGATGATCAGCCCGGGGCCGCGCGCGCTGTTGGCACGGCCCAAACGGAACAGGACCACCCGCTGGTACTCACGTACGATCTTGATGGAGACCGCCGCAAGCACCACTAACCCGATGAGCACGACGGCGACTAGGACCAAAATGGCGACGGTCACCGCTCCTCCTTTTCTTGGTTTGCCAAGCCCAGGGCATCTGGGCCGAGGACGTTCCCGGCCTCCGACCACACCAGCAGCCGGAGACCCTCTACCTTCACAACGTGGATGGGCACGCCCCCAGGTAGTGGGCCGCTTACTGACTCCGCGGTCCAGGTCTCGCTATTAACTTTTACTAGGCCGACCGGGGAGAGTGGGCCGAGGGTGATGCCGTCGGCACCGAGCGGCAACGTGGAGTTTCGCGATGGGCCCAAGGCACGCCGGTAAGCAACGGCCGGGACGATCAGAGCCGCGCCCACAAACGCGCTCAAAAAGGCGAGCGCCGCGAGGGCCCAGGCGGCTGGGGACGTCCAGTTCCCGGCCGATACCAGCAACGCCCAGGTCCCTGCCAGGACGATGACCGGCAAGGGCACGAACCAGCCGTGGCCCCCGGCGTGTAGGCCCAACACGATCACGCCAGCCACCGCCGCGACGAGGACGATGCCCACAATCCAGGGCAGGGCGCCACTGGCGAAGAGCGAGACGGCAAAGATGCCGCCTACCACGAGAGCCAATGCGGCTAGAGCAGCGACTACCGAAAGGCGCCTCGCAACCGCGATATGGCGGAGGTCCGGCGCCGTCGCCAGGGTCGCTTTGCCCAGTAGCGCCGAAGCGGCGGAGGACGCTCGCTCACCGAGCCCTCCCACCTGGAGCTGAGACCGCAGGTTCTCGTCGGTCATGCTGACGACCTCTCATTCGTTTCAATGCCCAGCCTACTTGCAAGGCTAAGGCGACCGTTGTGCAGGTGCACACGGACCGTCGCTTCAGAGCAGCCCAGGATGTGCGCTATTTCGGCGCTCGACCGGTCTTCCAGGTAGCGCAGCACCAGCACCTGAGCCTGACGAGGTGGCAAGGAGCGCACCGAGCGCCAGAAATCGGCGTCCGGCTGTTCAAGGGGCGCCGTCCATGTGGGCGTACGCGAGGCCAGCCTGGCCAGCGCCCGGGCCTGGGCGCCGATCCGGCGGCTAAATGAAACCGACATGTTCGTGACCACTCGCCGGACGTAGGCACCCGGCACCTCGTAACCCGAGATGCGGCCCCAGTTGCGGTACGCCACCAGGAAAGCGTCCTGCGCGAGCTCTTCGGCCACCGCCGCCTTCCCGGTCAGAGCGTACGCAAGAGCGACCACCGCGTGGTACTGGCTCCGGTAGAAGGTGCCAAAGGTTTCGGCGGCGAGCCTTTCCCCCCGGGCCACCCGTCCAGCGCCAGCCGGCTCTCTGCCCGCCGTCGCCGGCCCGACCTGGTCAGCGCTCACCTGCTCCGCGCTTTCGGGCCTGCTGGTCCCCCGGTCCAATGCCTGGTCCACGGTCACAACTGTCCCTCTCATCGCGCGAAGCCTGTTGACATCCACGCTAGGCGCTTCTCCAACGATCATTGTCCTTAACACGCACAGCCGCCCCTGTTTGTTCAATCGGGCGGGCGCGCGGCGCGGCAGGCGATATTCCGGGCTCATCGGAGTGCCCGCTGGCTAGCTTGGACCTTGTGACGGCAGCGGTTTCGGTGCGGGGTTTGGCCAAGGACTATGGCGATGTCAAAGCGGTGAAGGGCGTCGAGTTCGACGTGTCACCAGGGGAGACGTTCGGGTTCCTCGGTCCGAACGGGGCGGGCAAGACCACGACCATCGGAATGCTCTGCACGCTTGTGAGGCCCACGGCCGGCGGCGCAACTGTGGCCGGGTACGACGTCGTCCGCCAGCGCGAGGACGTGCGGCGCTCCATCGGCCTTGTGTTCCAGGACCCTACCCTCGACAACTACCTGACGGCCGAACAGAACCTGCGGTTCCATGCCGAGCTCTACGGTGTCCCCCGCGCGGTAGTGCGCACACGGCTCAGCGCGGTGCTCGAGCTCGTCGGCCTTGCAGACAAGCGTAAGACCGAGGTTCGCACCTTTTCCGGCGGGATGAAGCGGCGTCTCGAGATAGCGCGCGGCCTTTTGCACGCCCCCGTGGTGCTTTTCCTCGACGAGCCAACAATAGGCCTCGACCCCCAGACCCGTAGGTCTATATGGGAGTACATACGGAGCTTGAAAGACTCCGAGGGGACGACGATCTTCATGACGACTCACTACATGGACGAAGCGGAGTACTGCGAGCGGATCGGCATAATCGACAAGGGCCAGATAGTAGCCATGGGCACCCCCGAGGAACTGAAAGCCAGCGTTGGCAAGGACCGCGTCCAGATCCTGACCGACGGCTCTGCCCGCGCCATCGCCGAACTGAAGCAGCATTTCGGCATCGAGGCGGCCGTCCATGAAGGCAACGTCACCTTTTCAGTCGCAGGCGGGGCCGAGTTCGTGCCGAAATTGTTCGCCAAATTTTCTGAGCTGGGGATCCCGGTGCGTTCTGTGAACGTTTCGCGGCCGTCACTGGACGACGTTTTCCTTTCGTATACCGGAACTACGATCCGGGACGCCGAGGCGAGCGGCGGCAACGAATGGATGCGACGCATGGCGGGAAGGGGTTTTCGATGAGCGCCGAAACGACGGTGGGGACCATGGCACGGCCCGAGGAGGCCGAACCGTCCGCTCGGCCGGCGCCCCCCCGGGCCACCAGCCTGGCGGGTGGGCCGCTGCACGAGCTGCGCGCTGCCTGGGTCGTCGTCAAGCGCGAATGCATCCGGTTCGCGAGCGACCCGCTGCGGGTGATCGTCGGGGTGCTACAGCCGATCTTGTTCCTGTTCGTGCTGGGTTCGGGCCTCGGTTCGCTGGTGAACGGCCACGGCGAGTTCGGGGCGTCGCTCAATTTGAGAACGTTCCTCTATCCGGGAGCGGCGGCGATGTCTGTGCTTTTTACGGCCCTTTTCTCGGCTGGCTCGATCGTGTGGGACCGTGAGTTCGGGTTCCTCCGCGAGATGCTCGTGGCGCCTGTCAGCCGCACCTCGTTGGTCGTCGGTAAGTGCTTCGGCGGGGCTCTGATCGCTTCGGTCCAGGGTGTCCTGATGATCTGTATCGCCGGGTTGGCTGGAGTCCCCTACAACCCGGTGCTCATGATCACAGTGTTGGCCGAGCTTTTCCTCTTGGCACTGACATTGGTCTCCTTCGGGATGGTCGTAGCGGCGCGGATCAAGCAGTTCCAGTCCTTCATGGCCGTGACCCAGATGCTTGTGATGCCGCTGTTCTTCCTCTCGGGCGCTCTTTACCCCCTGTCGGGTCTTCCGACCTGGCTGAAGCTCCTGACCCGGGTAGACCCGCTTACCTACGCAGTCGACCCGCTGCGCAAGGCGGTCTTCGAGCACCTTCACAAGGTGCCCAGGACGGTTGTCAACAGGCTCGTGCCGGGGGTTACCTGGGACGGTTGGCATGTCCCGGTCGGCCTCGAGCTCGGGGTGGTCGCGATGATGGCGTTGCTGTTCATCACGATCGCGGCCCTTGAGTTCCGCAAGGTGGACTGAGGTTCCCGGCGTGCTCCTACCGGCCGGTCGCGGGATGCCTGCTAGCTGTTCGCGACCATCAGCTCGGCCAAGACGAGGCGCCCGTTGGCCCGAGGCTCTACCGCCGTGCCGATGTTGCCGGGCCATGGGCTCAAGATGTTGTCCCGGTGCCACCAGCAACGTGCCTGGTTGGTAGCCGAGCACCCGGGGTTGGTCCCGCCGGGGCCGTCGTCGTACATCCATTCGTAGTCAGCCTGAAGAACTGTCAGCGTCCCAGAGGCCGTGTTGGCGGCCCACGTCCTACCGGCAGGGCCGTTTGGGTCTTTGGCCGGGCCTAAGGCCTGTGCAGCCAGAAGGTCGAGGTTGCCGTCGGGCGAATGCCAGGCTGGCAGCCCACGCGAAGTGCGTTCGGCATTGGTGACTGCGACGAGCTGGGCTGGCATGCCGAGGGCCTCGTAACCAGCGGGTAGGTCGAGCGGGCTGAGGCCCTCGGACGCTCGAGCGGAGTCGATGGCTTTAAGCGTCGCCGTGTCGCAGGCCCGGGGGTCCCGAGCTGAGCTGTTGCAGGCCCCCACCATGGCTTGGCTGGCCGGCAGGTCAAGCGCCGGCGTGCGCCGGACGCTGGCGAGATGAGCAGCGCGACCGTGGACGACCTCGGCCGAGCGGGGTGAGGCGGACGCGAAGGGCTGTCCGGTTGCCAGGCCACTCGCCGCGAAGGCAAGCGCCACGAGGCTGCGGACCGGCAGCTTGTGAACTTGAACGCGAGCGTGGGACGCGGATGCCATCCAGGGTCTCGTGGTCGAACAGACACAGTGTGTGCCGGTGTCAGCGGGATAAGTTCCCAAGACAGTACACGCCGGGCGGCATCGTGCAACAGGGGAGAATTAACGGGTTGGTTCACTAGGCTCATCATTAGTTAATTGAGCAAGTGAACGGCAAAGGAGCCCACATGACCATAGCGATAGGTGACCGCATCCCGGACGTCCAGCTGCGGATGATCACAGACCACGGCGTTGACGTTGTCAGCACGGCTGACGTTCTCGGCAAGGGCCGAGTGGTCCTGTTCGGTATGCCTGCGGCGTTCAGCGGGCCTTGCTCCGACACGCATTTGCCCGGGTACCTCGTCAACGCGGACGAGTTGTCTGCTCGCGGGGTGGACCGCATCTTCGGTGTTGCCGTCAACGACCACCACGCCATGGGGGCTTGGGCGCGCTCCCAGGGCCTTGGGGACAAGGTGACCCTGCTCGCCGACGGGAACGGGGAGCTGGCCCGGGCTATGGGTGTCGACATCGACCTGTCCAAATTTGGAATGGGCACCCGT
>DATKHZ010000201.1:0-3484 GCA_035509995.1 Acidimicrobiales bacterium
TGTGCGCTGGGGCCCAGCTCTTGATCGTTGGCGGTCATCGCTGGACCACCTCCGTTGTCAGGTCCTTTCATGCGGACGGTTCGCCCACGCCAAGAGGCCAGGTTCTTTCTTGGTGCGGCCATGGCTTGCATCGGGCGAGGGAGGCATGCGAGGTGCCGGTGCCGAAGCGCATCGGAGCGTGGCACTTCTCCTTCCTCTACCTTGACTTTGCCCGTCTCCTCTAGAGATCCCGGACCACGAAACACTACGAGGCGATGGCCGCCGTGGCGCGACCGGCGCGCCAGGCGGCGTCCAGACGACCCAAGTCTGTGGTCGGCGGTTGGTCGTGGCGGATCTCGGAGTCGATCGACTTCCAGTCGGCGGTGGCGTAGAGATGCCCGAGAATGGAACTGGCCCCAACGTTGATCCGATTGAGGAAGAGGAGATCCTTGGGCATCTGGAGCCGTCGGGTGATGTCGCCCCACGCCCCCAACGGCTGGTAGGTAGCCGCCACGATCTCCGCTACCCACTCCGGCGTGTAGGTGAAGGGCTGAGCGTCCCAGCGGTCTCGCAAGCCGGCGCGGTAGAACTCGAGCAATCGGTCGGGGCCCAGTCCCTCGGCGTCGCCGTCTGCGAGGAGCCCTACGTCGATGAACGCCCGCAAGAGGCCTGGCGCGTCGCATACGAGGGCGGCATCCACGAGAGCAGACATTGCTGAGACGCGCTCGGCGGTGAACCTCTTAACAGAGCCGAAGTCGAGGAAGGTGACGGTGCCGTCCCCGTGGAAGAGGTAATTGCCCGGGTGGGGGTCGGCGTTGAAGAGCCCGTGCCGGTGCAGGCTGGCGAAAACGAAACGGAAGATGGCCTCCCCCCAACGCGACCGGGTGGCTCCGTCGGCCGCAGTCGTCGCCGACCAGCGCTTTCCGTGGACGTAATCGGTGACGAGTACCCGGCCGGTCGAGAACTCAGGATGAACCGCAGGAATGTGGATGAACGGGTGCCCGTCGTAGAGCGAATGGAACTCCTCTTGGTTGGCCCCCTCGATCCGGTAGTCCAGTTCGTCCATGACCCGCTCGCGTATCTCCTCCAAAATCAGCTTCGGGTCGAGCCTGGGCGCTTGAGGGCCGAGCAGTGCCAGTCCCGCTCTGATAACCGAAGAGAGCAGGTTGGTATTGGCCAGGTCGGCAAGCACCGCGTCCGCCACACCCGGGTACTGCACCTTGACGGCCAACCCCGTGCCGTCGGCCAGCCGGGCTATGTGCACCTGGCCAATGGAGGCAGCGGCGACCGGCTGGGGCGAGAAGTGGGCGAAGATCCTTTCGGGCCTTGCCCCGAGCTCGGCCCGGACCACCCCAGCTATCTCGTCGGGAGCGAGCGGTGGTTTACGCGGGTTAGTCGGTTCCCGTCGGTGATTTGACCCGCGCCTTTCGGCCTAGGCGAGCGGTCGCGCTGTAACACCACTGCGTATCAGTAGGCGTGAACATAGCTGGCTTCTTCACCCAAAGCTCGGTCCTGGTCGTGTCGGGCAAAGGAGGGGTCGGCAAGACGACCGTGAGCGCCGCTCTGGCTGGGTTGGCGGCTCGCAACGGCTTGTCGGTCTTGCTCGTCCATATCGAGGAAACGAGCGGTACGAGCGCGGCGCTGGCTCATGACTTACAGCCCCGCGACGAAGTCGAGCTGTCCTCCCCCGGGCCCGGCGATGGGCGCACGCTGGCGGGACCGATCCACGCTCGGGCGATCAATCCTGAAGACGCCCTGGTCGAGTACCTGACGGACCACGGCTTCCGCCGGGCGGCGAGACACCTTGCGAACTCGGCGATGCTCGACGTGGTGGCCACGGCCATCCCAGGCCTCCGGGACATCCTCGTCCTCGGCCAGATCGTGCAGCTAGAGCGGGCCGGTGCAGCCGACCTGATCGTGGTGGACGGCCCGGCCGCCGGTCACGCCACGACATTCCTCACCAGCGCTCAAGGGCTGCTGGGTTCGAGCCGGGCGGGGCCTGTCCGCGCGCAGGCCGCCGATGTGGTCGAATTGCTGTCCGACCAGGCTCGATGCCGCGTCCTCCTCGTGACGTTGGCGGAGGAGACCGCGGTCAACGAGACAGTCGAAACCGCGTTCAACCTCCAGGCCCAGGTCGGCACACACTTCGGCCCCCTTATTGTAAACGGGCTCTACCCGCGGCTCGACCATCTCGACGCCGACCCCAATGACGCCGCTGCTGCCGCCGGCCTCATCCTTCGCCCCGACCAGGCCAACGCCATGCGGGGCGCCGCAGTGTTCCGTCGCCGCCGTGAAGAGATGCAGGCTGAGCAGGTGGCCCGCCTCGCCGCGGCCCTACCCCTGCCCCAAGTGTGGCTACCCCACCTGTTCACCGGGGAGATCGGCTGCCCCGAAATGGATCTTGTTATAGACGCCCTGGAGACGGGGCTGTCCAAGCTTCGCGAACCGCCCGGCCGCGCCGGTTGGACCGGCTCGAGCGAAGCGGCCTCCGGGGACCGAGTGCCCGCGAGTGCCGCCGCAGCCCAGGGCTCATTGGCGTGAACTCCCTGCTCGCTCTCATTCGGGAACGCCGGGTCATCGTCTGCTGCGGCTCGGGGGGAGTTGGCAAGACCACCACGGCGGCAGCTATTGCGCTCGAAGGTGCCCGCCAGGGCCGGCGGACTTGTGTCGTCACCATCGACCCGGCACGAAGACTGGCCGACGCCTTGGGACTGGGCTCGCTGACAAATGCGCCCAGCCGGGTGGACGGATCTTGGCGCGGGGAGCTTTGGGCTGTGATGCTGGACACCAGGTCAACCTTCGATGCCGCGGTCACCCGTTACGCTCGCGATCAGGCCCAAGCTCAGGCAATCCAGCAGAGCCGGCTGTACCGCGAGCTCTGCGATGCGTTGTCTGGTACCCACGAGTACATGGCCGTAGAGAAGCTGTACCAGCTCGACCAGGAGGGCAACTTCGACCTCATCGTGGTGGACACCCCGCCCGCGCGCCGTGCGGCCGACTTCCTCAGCGCCCCTCATTACTTGACCCGGCTTCTCGACAACCCAGCCTTCCGGATGCTGGTCATGCCCAGCCGTTTCTACGTGCGGGCCTTCGCCGTCGCCACACGGGCGCCGCTGATGGCGGCTGCGAAGATCGTTGGAGCGGAAATGGTCGTCGACATCGTGGCCTTTTTGCGGGCCTTCGAGGGCATGGAGGTCGGGATCCGCA
Organism: Acidimicrobiales bacterium; assembly: GCA_035509995.1. GTDB lineage: Bacteria > Actinomycetota > Acidimicrobiia > Acidimicrobiales > Palsa-688 > Fen-671. The sequence continues at coordinate 3,187 of DATKHZ010000201.1, forward strand.
GCCGGGCCAAGCGGGTGCTCGAACTCTTCACCGAGCCCTCGACCGCCTTCGTTATGGTCGTCGCACCCCGCCAGGATGCCGTCGACGAGGGTCAGTCCTTCGCGGCTCGCCTAGGCCAGTCCCACATCCCCGTACAGGCCCTCGTCGTCAACCGCCTCCATCCCCGCTTCGATGCACAACCCCTCGCAACTGCGCCTGTCGTCCCCAGGGCAAAGTCGGGCCGCTCCCAGGGCGGCAGGAACGCCCAGGCGTTCATCGACCTCAACAACACCTGGGTGGAGCTGCAGGCCGTGGCAGA
>DATKHZ010000202.1:0-4991 GCA_035509995.1 Acidimicrobiales bacterium
CATACGGGACACGTCTCCGAGTGTGACCACAGCGCCAGCTTGTCACAGAGGACGACCTAGGCCGCACTTACGGCCGATCACGCCACGAGGATCGTCGGCCACGTAGGATCGCTCTCAGATGACGAAGCGGTCGACATCCACTTCGGCCTTCGGGGTGTCGAAGCGCGAGAGCCACGACGCCAGCGGCTTTTACAGGCGGTTCACCCCGCCCGCTTTGTCGCCAGGTTCCGAGGTGGCGAGCCACCGATCGCTCGACAAGCTGGTTGCAGGCGACGCCCGTCGGATGGATGAGGTCCCGGACGCCTCGGTAGCCCTTGTAGTCACCTCACCGCCCTACTTCGCGGGCAAGGAGTACGAGGAATCCCTTGGGGAGGGTGGGGCCCCCGCCACCTACCTCGAGTACCTCGAGCTCTTGCGCAACGTCTTCGCCCAGTGTGCCCAGAAGCTGGAGCCGGGGGGGCGGATCGCCGTGAACGTTGCAAACCTCGGCCGGCGGCCGTACCGGTCGCTGTCTGCCGACGTGGTGGGGATCCTGCAGGACGATCTCCGTTTGCTTCTTCGAGGAGAGATCATCTGGGTGAAGCAACGGGGCTCATCGGGGTCATGCGCTTGGGGGAGCTTCCAGCGGCCGGGTAACCCGGTGCTGAGGGATCTGACTGAACGGGTGATTGTTGCCAGCAAAGGCCGATTCGATCGTGCGGTACCAGCAAAAGTCCGCGCCGGTCGCGGGCTGCCTTCCGAATCGTCGATGACGCGTGAGGATTTTATGGAGAACACGCTCGACGTTTGGGAGATCCCCGCCGAAAGCGCCACCAGGGTCGGGCACCCTGCGCCGTTCCCGATCGAGCTTCCGGCTCGTCTGATCGAGTTGTACACCTACCGCGGCGATCTGGTGCTCGATCCCTTCCTTGGATCCGGGACCACTGCGGTGGCGGCTGTCAGGGCAGGCCGCCACTTTGCCGGTTATGACCTCGATGCAAGCTATGTTCAGCTCGCCGAAGGGCGAGTCGAAGAGGAACGTCAAAGACTTTCAAGGGAGTCGATGGGCGCGCCGGTCAAGGTCGCTCTGCCGGCCGTTCCAGCGCCGGCTGCAGCAGACGATAACTTCCAGTCGCGGGCGGTTCGCGAGGGATGGGCCGCGAAGGAGATTGCAAGAGCTGTAATCGAGGCCGCCGGGTTCACCGGCATCCAGAAGGACCAGCACCAGCCGGGTGGGGTAGAGGTGAACTTTACGGCGCGGGACGGCAGGGGGGAGTTGTGGCTCTTCGACGTTACGGGGAGCTTCACAAGTCATCGCGCGGGGTTGAAGCGCAACGACACGCTGTGGAAGGCACTGGGGAAGGCGGCCGTACTGCGTGAAGTGACGAGCGCCCCTCTGGTCCTGCTGACGACGGGTGCGCCTATGCGCGGTAGCGCTGGAGCGGAGGCGCTGAGGCAGGTCACGGGTCCGAATAAGCCAGTTCACGCGGTCATCGAGATGCTGGAGCGATCGGGGCTGGACAACCTGCGCGCCCTATGCGAAGGGAGCGACCAACGGGCAATTTAGGCGGTCCCGGGCGCGCCGGCTGAGCATTGCAGTAAGCCCACCCCAGTCGGCAGCACGAGCCGCCCTCGCCATCCGACGCAACGTGCCAAAGTGCCAAAGTCGACTTTCTGGGATGAAAAGGGCGGTCAGGACAAAAGGCTCATGCCCCCGCGGCGAACAGTCGACATTAGAAAGGGTGACCGCCTCGCACCCGCCCGCCGCCCCAAATGTGGCGGCAGGTGTGCCTGCTGGGCGGTACCCGCGGGCGCCTTGGGCTTACCTGGCCGCCAACGTGCCCCTCGTGGCCATTATCTACTTGCTGCCCCGCTACCACGTGTACCTCTGGGGGCTGCTCGGCCTCGGTGCGGCGGCAGCGGTTGTCGTCGGGGTCCTCCGCAATAGGCCCGCCCACCCCATGGCGTGGCTCTGCATCGCGTTGGCGCTCACGACCTTTGCCTCCGGCGACATCACTTACGACGTCGAGACCGAATTTCTCCACCAGGTCAACCCTTTCCCGTCCGTTGCGGACATTTTCTATCTCGCAACCGTTCCGCTGTTGGTGGCCGGTCTGATAATGATGGTCCGGGCGCGGCGGCGCCGGGACGGCGACACCGGGGCAACGCTGGACGCGCTCATCATCACCTCCGGGTGTGCCGTCTTGTCGTGGATCTTCTTGATCGAGCCGTACGTGAACGCCAGGAACATCACAGAGTTCTCCGAAGTGGTCTCGATCTTCTACCCGCTCGGCGACATCTTGATCTTGGGCGTGCTCGTCCGCTTGGTGTTCGGTGGGGGGATCCGGAACCCTTCGGTTCGCCTGCTGACGGTAGGGGCGGTGGGCCTCTTGGCCGCCGACTGCATCTATGGGTGGATCCAGCTGCACGGGTCGTGGAAGGTGGACGGCCCGACCGACATGGGCTGGGTCCTGTTCTACGTGTTGTGGGGAGCCGCCGCGCTGCACCCTTCGATGCATGAAGTGACCGTCGAGCAGCCGCTCCGGCCCCGGCATCTAAAACCGGGAACTCTCATATGCCTGAGCGGCACGTCCTTGGTCGCCCCTCTTTGGCTCGTTTGGCGAGACGTCAACGGCGAACCTCGTGACGGGGGGGTGCTCGCCGGCGTTTCGGTAGTCGTATTCGTGTTTGTGATCCTGCGCCTGACCGGCCTGGCGCGCGCTCAGGGCAGCAACGCCAGGCGCGAACAGGCGCTGCGGAGCTTTTCCGAGCGGCTCGTCGCCGCTACCGAACGCTCCGACGTGTGGGACGCGGCCGTGGCTGCGGTGCTAGCGATCGGCGCGGCGGGCGTCGTGGGCTGCATAGTGACCGACAAGGCCGTCCTCGGCGACGAGATAGTGGCTGCGACGTGGGCCGAGCTGGTGGGCGCCAGGGTCGATATCACGGCTCTCGACGGCAAGGGCGACCAGCGGGCGGTCTGCATCGCTGGAGGCGGGGCGGTGGTACCAGCACAGCAGGGCCTGATGTGGACGAACCTCCGGCTCCCGACCAGTCAAGGCGCTCATGAACAGGTGCTTCTCGCTCACGACCGCGCGTTCCCCGTCGACCTGCGTTCGATCCTCGATGCGATAGCGGCCCAGTTGACCTTGGCGCTCGGGCGTGTCGACGCAGCGCGGGCGGTCTACGTCGCCAGGACCGAGCGCAAGTTCCACTCCATGGTCCAGCAGTCCTCGGACCTCATCACACTCCTGGACGCCGACCGGCGCGTCTTGTACCAGAGCCCTGCGGTCGCCGCCGTGCTCGGCCGCTCACCCGACGCGCTCGTAGGGCACCTGCTGAACGATCTCATCCACCCGGAGGACCTGTTGGCCGTCCAGGTCCAGTTGACCAAGGTGCTCCATGGAGGTCGCGGCGCATTCGTCAGCTTCGAATGCAGGCTGTCCAACTCGGAGGGGCAGTGGTTGACCGTCGACGTCGCCGCCACCAATCTGATCGACGAGCCCGACGTCGGCGCGATCGTGCTCAACAGCCGGGACGTCACGGAGCGCCGCGCCCTCGAAGGCGAGCTCAAACGCCAAGCCTTCCATGACACGTTAACTGGCCTGGCCAACCGCGCCTTGTTCCTCGACCGGCTCTCCCATGCCATGGACCGAGGCGACCGCACGCTCGACCCGGTGGCGGTGCTCTTCTTGGACATCGACGACTTCAAAACGGTCAACGACAGTCTCGGGCACCCAGCCGGCGACCGCCTGCTGGTGGCCGTTGCCGGCCGTCTCAAAGCTGCCACACGGCCCGGCGACACCGTGGCCCGTTTCGGTGGCGACGAGTTCGCGGTGCTCGTCGAGTCGGGGACGATGCCCGGAGCAGCCGAGGAGGTTGCTCGGCGGATCGCCGAAGCCCTCGTTCCGACGTTCCGGGTCCAAGACAACGTCTTGACGGTGCGGGCCAGCGTCGGTATCGCCCTTGGGCGGCGGCCCGAGGACAGTCCCGATAGCCTCCTTCGTGACGCCGATCTTGCGATGTACCTAGCCAAACGCAACGGCAAGGGACGCTTTGAGATGTACCGGCCCGACATGCACGCCGCGGCCATCAATCGCCTCGAAACCGCGGCCGACCTCCGCCGTGGCCTCAAATGGGGCCAGTTCGAGGTCTTCTATCAACCGATAGTCAATACCCACACGCACCAGCTCGACGGTGCCGAGGCGCTCGTGCGGTGGCGCCACCCAAGTCGTGGCATCGTACCGCCGCTCGAGTTCATCTCGATAGCCGAAGTCACCGGGCTGATCGTCCCGCTCGGGGTACGCGTGCTCCGAGACGCCGCCCAGCAGGCGCAGGCGTGGCGGGAAAGCGGCCTTGTCGATGAGAACTTCTACATCAGCGTCAACCTGTCGGCCCGTCAACTACAAGATCCCGGGCTCCTGGATGACGTCTCCAGGGCTCTTTCCGATTCGGGCCTCCCCGCGAGTGCGCTCATCTTGGAAGTCACCGAGAGCACCCTGGTCGAGGACCTCGACGTCACCCTGCCCCGCCTGCAGGCTCTCAAGGGCCTCGGCCTGCGCTTGGCCGTCGATGATTTCGGTACTGGCTACTCGTCGCTCAGTTACCTCGCTGACCTGCCCGTAAGCGTCGTGAAGATCGACAAGTCTTTCATCGACCGGATCACCCGGGACGCGGACGGCGTAGCGATGGTCCGCGGCCTTATCGACCTCAGCAGGGCCCTCGGCCTCACCTGCACCGCCGAAGGCGTGGAGCGCGATAACCAGCTCGCCGTCCTCGACGAGCTCGGATGCGAAAGCGTCCAGGGCTATCTCTTTGCCCGGCCAACATCGGCCCTCGATGCGGCCAAGGCTTTCACCCAGCTCGCGCACGGCGAACCTACTGCGACGGCGCTCCTCCCTGCGGCGGAGCCCGCGCTCGTCCCAGCCGCGGAGCCCGCGCTCGTCCCAGCCGCGGGCGACCGCGCCATTCCCCGCTAGCCATGACGGCGTCTCGACGTTTGCGCATCGCGGCTG
>DATKHZ010000203.1:0-3480 GCA_035509995.1 Acidimicrobiales bacterium
TGGCATCATTCAGCGCCTTATCCATCGCCTCAACGGTGCGGGCGTCGTTGAGGGCCAGGCCGGCATGGTCCGCGAACCCGACCAGGACGTTGCGTTCGGCCTCCGTGTAGGTCCGACTCTCACGCCGGGACGCGACCGCCAGACTGCCGACGGCCCGCCCGCCAAGGTGGACCGGGGCGGCCATCGCGGCGCAGACCCCGTCATCGGCATAGGCCCCAAGCGTGCCGTCTGCTTGTGAATAGTCTTCCGCTACGCACAGCCGGTCATCGACGATGGCCCGGCCGGCAACGCCGGTACCGACAGGAGAACGCGCGAACCGGGCGAGGAGCTCGCGCGTCATGCCCACGGACGAGACCAGCGCCATCATCCCTGGTTCGCTGTCGTCGATGAGCCGTAGGCCCACCATTTCGTCCCCCAGCAGCTCCGCGGCCCCTGCCGTAATGGCATCGAGGGTTTCCTCGAGTGACCGACGAGAAGAGATCTTGTGCTGGACTAGCGCGAGGTGTTCGAGGAGGGCCTGACGTTCACTAACGGTGGCCAGCAGAGCCTTGTTCTCTTCGAGGTGCTGTCGGTTCTGCTCCACATGCTCGCGCTCGACGGCGACTGAGCCGAGCAGGCGAAGGGCGAGCCCGAGCACCCGGGCCATGCCGCGAAGAAGCCCGACCTCGTCGGCGGTGAACGGTTTGTCGGCCCGAGCCATCAGGAGCGCCGTCCCGGCCTCCCTGTCTACCCCGATTGCGACTGTCTCGCACCAGCCGGTTCCGGGGACCAGGACGCCAGTCTCCTCGCTGCTGGCGGCGGCGAGTATCTCCGCGCCCGGATGGCCCCCAGCCCACCCGCGAGAGGCCTCGACACCGGTCTCCCGCAAAAACGCGCAGGCGTCCGCAGAAAATGCGTACACCAAGCACTCGAGCCCGTCGTCGACCGCGGACGTATCGTCCGACGCCGCGGTCAGCACTGCCAGGAACTCGGCCAACTGCTGTGTGGCCCAACCGAGGGACGCGATCATTTTGGTTACCGGGTCACTCCGTCTACAACTGGTGCGCCGCGATCATCGGCAGGTATGGCCTCATGACCGAGAGCAGCTCGACGGTGTCAACCGGTTTGGGGATGTAGTCGTTGGCCCCGGCTTCGACACAACGCTGGTGCTCGCCCGGGACAACCTTGCCGGTCACGGCGATTATCGGGAGGATCTTGAAGGAATCGATCGCTCGGATGGCTCGAATAGTCTCGTAACCGTCCATGAGCGGCATCATGATGTCCATCAGGACGATCGCGATCCCCGGGACACTCTCGAGGGCGGCGAGTGCGGCAGGGCCGCTCTCGGCAACGGTGACCTGGGCGTGGACCCGTTCGAGAAGTACCGTCATGGAAAACGAATTACGGAAGTCGTCGTCGACGACCAGGACTTTCGTCCCCGCTAAAGGGTCGTGGGCTTCACGCGGGTGATCCAAGGGGTCTTCTGCCATGGGGAGGGCCAAGGGCTCGCGCCCTGGTACTTCGGATCCCGTCGGGGCTTTCGCGGAGTCTCGCACGGGAGCCGGGGCTCGGGAAGACGTAGATTGCGCAGCGTCCTTCGCGCCCGGCTTCTTCGTCTTCGGCGTTGCGACGGCGGTTTGACCCAACGGCAGGTAGAGGGTGAAAGTGCTCCCACTCCCAAAGGTACTGGCCACGGTGATCTCTCCCCCCATCAGCGCCGCCAGTTCTCGGCTAATGGAGAGACCGAGGCCCGTCCCGCCGTACCGGCGGGTGATGCTGCCGTCGGCTTGGGCGAAGGCTTCGAAGATCCGTTCCTGCTCCTCGCTCGGAATGCCGATCCCGCTGTCGCTTACTGACAGGGCAATTACCGCCGGCGCCTGCGCCAGCGCTTTGGTGCGGCGGTCCCAGCCTTGGTCCGACACGCCAATGTGGACGTGGACCTCTCCTCTGTCGGTGAACTTGAAGGCGTTTGCCAGCAGGTTCTTCAGGATCTGATGAAGCCGTTGGGGATCCGTCACGATGTGCTCCGGTGTCCCGGGCGCCACGTCAACCGTGTAGTCGAGCCCTTTGGCCCGGGCCACGTGGTCGAACTCGCGCACAAGAGCTGTACAGAAGTGCTCGACCTTCAGGGCGGCCAGCTCGGCGATGACGGTGCCCGACTCGACCTTGGCCAGCTCGAGGATGCTGTTCAGGAGGTCCAATAGGTCGTTGCCTGAAGCGCGGATGACGCTCGCGTACCCAACCTGTGTGTCGGTCATGGTGTGCTCGGGGTTGTCCTCGAGCTGTTCGGCGAGGATCAGCAGGCTGTTGAGCGGGGTACGCAGCTCGTGGGACATGTTGGCGATGAACTCGGATTTGTACTTCGACGAAACCGCCAGCTGGCCGGCCTTCTCCTCCACGAGCCGCTTGGATTCCTCGACCTCTAGGTTTTTCTTCTCAGCCTCACTGTTCTGGTCCGCGAGCAACCTGGCTTGCCGACCGAGGTCCTCGTTGGACTCGCGTAGCTCTTCTTGCTGCGAGCGCAGCTCCTCCGCCTGCGATTGGGACTGCTTGAGCAGGTTCTCGGTGAGGGTGTTGGCTTCGATGGCGTTAAGTACCAAGCCGATGCTCTCCGGGAGCTGGTCCAAGAGGGCCTGATGAACGAGGCTGAAAGGGGAAAAGGAGGCGAGCTCGACGACGGCGCGCACCGACCCTTCGAACAGGACGGGCAGCACGATGATGTTGAGCGGAGGCGACGCGCCGAGGCCGGAGCTGATCCTGACGTAGTCGCTCGGGACCTCGGTGAGAAGGATCCGCTTCTTCTCCTTGGCGCACTGGCCGACCAGGCCTTCACCGAGCCGGAAGGAAGTCGACAAATGCCGTCTCTCCTCGTAGCCATAGCCGGCCTGGAACTGCAACACAGGCTCGCCACCATCTGACCGGTTGGTCATCGAGTAGAAGACGGCATGTTGGGCCGAGACAAGGGGCGCCAGTTCGGAGAGGATCATGGTCGAGACGGCAGCTAGGTCGCGCTGGCCTTGGAGCATTCGGGTGAAGCGTTCGCGGTTGGTCTTAAGCCAGTCCTGTTCGATGTTCTGCCTGGTCGTTTCGCGGAGGTTGCGGATCATCTCGTTGAGCTTGTCCTTCAAAACGGCGACCTCCCCGCTGGCCTCTACTCGGACCTGCCTCGTCAGGTCGCCTTCGGTCACTGCCGTGGCCACCTCGGAGATGGCTCGCACCTGGTTGGTGAGGTTGGCTGCCAACTGGTTCACGTTGTCGGTCAGGTCCTTCCACGTGCCGGCCACACCGGGCACCGTCGCCTGTCCGCCCAGCTTGCCTTCGGTGCCGACCTCGCGGGCCACGCGGGTCACCTCGGCGGCGAACGCGTTGAGCTGGTCTACCATCGTGTTGACGGTGTTCTTGAGTTCGAGAATTTCGCCCTTCACGTCGACAGTGATCTTGCGGGAGAGGTCGCCGCGGGCCACGGCGGTCGTCACCTCGGCGATGTTGCGGACCTGGGCG
>DATKHZ010000204.1:0-5221 GCA_035509995.1 Acidimicrobiales bacterium
GCAAACCCGACGAGCTCTACCCGATAATCGAACGCTGCTCGCCGGGGCCGTACCTCGAGCTGTTCGCACGCCACAGCCGGCCTGGATGGACTGCCTGGGGCGACCAGGCACCGCTGCTTGGGCCAGCCTAGAAGCTAGGGCTGCGTGAAAACTGGGCCAGCCTAAATCTAGGCGCGCTCACGCTTTTCAGGCTCGCTGTCTCTCGCCACCGATAGACCCGTCGAACCGATGTAACGGACCGAGGAGAGTCCCCGGACCTGCACCGTCGTGGACGACGGATCAGGTTCGCGACCGCCTTCAGTCAGGTCAGCCAGGGGACCTTCACCATCCGACCTCTGCGCGCTACGGGCCGGTCCCGCGGGAGGGAGACTTGCCCACCCGAGGTCAGCTGTCACCGCCGGCGATGCCAAGGTACTCAGTGCGCTGAGAGCATTGCGCAGATGGCCGAGCTGGGTGTCGATGAGGTCGCGCCGTTCGATGGCGGCGGACAGCTCCCTGTCGGAGGCGGCACGGGCCACGTCGGCGCTGGCTCTTGCCTCCTCGATTATCTCGTGCGCACGGCCTTCAGCGTCCACCAGCCGCTTATTGGAGACGGTCTCGGTCTCCGAGCGGAGACGCTCGGCGTCCGCACGGATCTGAGCGGCGTGCTCCTGCGCGGCAGCGACCTCAAGGTCCACCGCCGCTAGGCGGCGGCGATTTTCTTGTTCGGCCTGGTCTCGTCGAGCCGCAATGGTCGCCTCGAGCTCCGCAGCCACCTTCGCCGCATTGGTACGTTGCGCCTCGAAATACGCCTGCGCCTCAGAACGAGTTGCGAGGGCATCTCTTTCGGCGTCGGCACGGATCCGCTCGGCCTGCCGCTTCGAATCCTCCCACAAGCTTGCCGCCCATTTCTCCACCTCCGCCTTGAGCCGTTCTGCCTCCGCCGTCGCCGCTAGGCGCAACTCTGTAGCCTCGGATTCCGCCAACGTAAGCATCTGGTCGATCCGTTCACCGAAGCCGCTATAGAGGGAGCCAGATTTTTGCTTGTAGGCGTTGTTCTCGGCCTGGAGCCCCTCGACGAGCCTGGTCAGTTCTGCGATCTTGGTGTTGGCCGACTCCATTTCGTGGTTGAGCCCAAACACATACGCCGTTACCTCCGCCTGGTCGTAACCGCCCCACCGTTGCTCAGTAAAATTCGGCATCTCCTCAGCCATCACCAGTCGCCTCCACGCCACTCAGATCCACACCACCCAGGATAGTCGTGGGCCCCACGAGGCAAAAATTCTTGTGCTTTGCGTGTTAACCGTGACACTGAATGTGGCGGTCTCGGGTCAATTCGGCGCCGGCAATAGCCCGCGGGCGATCGCAGTTGTGACCGCAGCCGTCCGGTCGTCGACCCCTAGCTTGGCAAAAGCGTGCAGGAGGTGCGTCTTTACCGTTGCCTCTCCTATGTAGAGCGCCTCGCCGATCTCCGAATTGGTCTTGCCGATGGCGACGAGGCCGAGGACTTCCAGCTCGCGAGCCGTGAGCTCCTGGTGTGCCGGGGCATTGCCCCGTCCAAGCAGTTTAGCGGCGACAAGCGGGGCCAGCACGGTCGCACCGCCCGCGGCTGCACGGATCGCGCGGATCAGGTCAGCTCGAGGAGTGTCCTTCAAAAGGTAGCCCCTTGCCCCGGCTTCGACGGCTCTCAATATGTCCAGATCCGTGTCGTAGGTGGTCACAACCACTACGGCCGGCCCATGCCCTGGCTCGCTGGCACCGACGATGCGCTTCGTCGCCTCTACCCCATCGGTCCCCGGCATCCGGAGGTCCATCAGGACCACGTCCGGCTTGAGCGAGTTAGCGAGAACGGCGGCTTCTGCCCCGTCGCCGGCCTCGCCCACGACTTCGATGTCGGGTTCCCCGACGAGCATCCCACGCATGCCTTCCCGCACGACTGGGTGGTCGTCCACGATCAGCACCGTGACCGTCATGGCAGCAAGACCCGCACCGTCGTGCCTGCGCCTCGAACAGCGATGACCTCCGCGCTCCCGCCGAGCTCAGTCACCCTGGAGCGCAATTGGCTCAAGCCAAAACCAGCCGGGGCTGTGGAGTCGAAGCCCACGCCGTCGTCTGCCACCTCGAGTGAAGTCGCTCGCTCAGCGAAGGTGAGCGTCACGGACGCCGACGTCGCCTTGGCATGGCGCCCGACGTTGACGAGGGCTTCCTGGGCAGCTCGGAGCAGCACGATCTCCGCATTGTTGGACAGCTCCCGGACCTGACCTACCACCTCGAGGTCGGCAGAAAAGCCGAAACGCGGCCCAAGGTCGGCACAAACGCGTTCGATCGCGCCGGCGAGCGAAGCTCCTTGCAGCGGCAGGGGTGAGAGCGCTCCGATCAGGGAACGCGCTTCGGCAAGGCCCTCGCGGGCAGCCGGCTCGGCAAGCGCCAATGAGCCGCTAGCCGAGGCAAGGTCGCCGCGTCCCAACGCGGCCTGTGCGGCCTGGAGCAACAAGATCACGCTCGTAAAACCTTGCGCCAGCGTGTCGTGGATCTCCCCCGCCAAGCGTTCCCGCTCGGCGAGCGTACCCCTCTCCCGGCTCAGCTCGACCAGCTCGGCCCGGGTTCGTTCGAGCTCCTCGATCAAATCGGCGCGCCGCCTGCTCTGGTCGATGATGCGGTCGATATAGCCACCGAGCAGGCAAGCCAGCACGATCGTGAGAACGCCGAAGAGGCTGATGCTCGCGACGGTGGCAGCGTTCACCCCGGTATAAGCGAGGTTCGCTCCGGCCAAGACGAACGTCATCCCGATGACCCCCACAAACGCCGGGCGGAGCGGGAGCAGCATGAAGCACTGGGGTACCAGCGCGAACATCAGGAAGCCGCTGCCGGGAAAAACAAAGCTGGCTGCGGCGAATATTGCAAAAGCGCCGCAAAGGTAAACGACTCGGGCACGCTTGTCCTCGCGACTGAACTTGCGGGGCGTGAGGACGTACAACACCGCTAGGGCGGCGTAAAGGGCGAGTACGCAAGGCAGCCGCCAAGTTCCGAGCAACTCGATGGTCCCGAACGCCGCCACTGCCGCCAACAGCGCGGCAAAACCCGCGTGCCACCAGGGCATCAGTGTGACCCACGCGTGCTGGCGCGTGCCAGCCTTGGTCCCCGAAGGCGGCGCGAGCGTCACTCGCCGCTGCCCGTCCACCTGAAGGTCCTCGAAGACACAACGAGCCCGATCACTACCCACACGGCCATCACCAGTGCCATTTCCCCGCGGTCCCAGGAATGGGAGGGTTCAACCACCTGGAAATAGCTCGGCAGCAAGGCGGACCGGTAACCCTCTGCGATCCATTTCAAAGGAAAAAGTCCCGCAAAATTGTAGAGCCCGTGGGACAGCGACGTGAACGGGACGAAGACCCCGGAGATGAACTCGAGGACCAACAAGGGCAGGTTGGCGACCGGCGCTGCGGAACGGGCGCTACGCGGGAGGCTGGACATCGCGATGCCGAGAAGCGATAAGGCGGTGGCACCGAGGAACGTTACCCAAATGAACGTCCACCAGCGCTCGAGCGTGCCCGGGAACGCAACGTGGTATGCAAAATGGCCGAAAATCAACAAAGCCCCCGCTTCCATGCTGCACAAGACGAGTACAAGGACAGCTTTGCCGACGAAATAGGCGGTACGCGGCATCGGCGTACCTGCGAGGCGCTTCAATGCACCGTTTTCTCGCTCAGTGGCGATCGACACCGCCAGGCTGAGGAAGCTCGTGGATGCGAGGCCTCCGGCGAGCAACCCAGCTGTGTAGACCTGGCTGTAACGCACGCTCGTCCCGTGCACGAAGCCGGAAAATATTGACGCGAGCAGTGCCAGCAACACGAGTGGCAGGGCCACCGTGAAAACGACCGCCTCCGAGCTCCTGAAGAACTGCAGTATCTCCACCTGTGAACGGGCAATGGCCGCAGCGATAAAGGCCCGGGCGGGAGAGCGGTGCCGCCCCGTTGCGGTGCCAGCGACGGTCACATTGCCGAGCGTGTTTGTAGCGTTCATTTCCCGGCTCCCTCGTCAGTGCTGACGCCGATCAGTTGCAAGTAAATGTCTTCAAGGCTTGGACGTGCCACCGTTAGCCCAGGGATTTCCCCGCCAAAAGTTGCCTCCAATTGCTTGACGAACGCTGTCGGTTGGTGGGTTTTGTTGTGCTGCCAACCGTCGGGCCCAAGCCACGAGACCTCCGCGGGGGCGGCTTGTCGCCCACCGAGCTCGGCCGGCGGCCCGTTCGCAACGACCCGGCCCTTGTTGATCACCGCGACCCGGTCGGCGAGAGCCTCGGCCTCTTCGAGGTAGTGCGTAGTGAGCAGCACGCTCGTTCCCTCCTTGGCGAGGTCGCGCACGACGTCCCAGAACTGGCGGCGGGCCTCGGGGTCGAACCCGGTGGTCGGTTCGTCGAGGAAAACGAGCTCCGGCCGGCCGACTATGCCGAGGGCCACATCCAGGCGCCTGCGTTGCCCGCCCGAGAGCGCCCTGATGCGGGAGCTGCTTTTCGCCGTGAGTCCCACCCGTTCGATCACGTCTTCGGGCTCGAGGGGATCCGGGTAAAAGTGGGCGAAATGGCGGACGCATTCCGACACGGTCAGGTCGGCCACATCGTCGCTCCTCTGCAGGACGATCCCCCTGCGGGCTCTCCATGCCGCCCCTGCGCGCTGAGGGTCCTGGCCGAGGACAAGGGCGTCGCCGGCATCGCGCCGTCGGTAGCCCTCCAGCACCTCGACGGTGGTGGTCTTGCCGGCCCCGTTCGGGCCCAGGAGGGAGAGGACCTCGCCGCGTTCCATCTCGAGGTCCAGCCCGTCCACGGCAACGGTGCTCCCATAGGACTTGCGCAGTCCTCTGACCTCGATCACAAGTTCGGTAGCCATGCACCCAGCATTACGCATCCGACGAGCCGTAGCCCCAACCGGCCAGGTGGTCTTTTCCTCCACCGAACGGTGGGCCCACCACGGACCGGGGCCCTTTGCTACCATTCGCCCCGTGCCGTCGTCAGCGGCAAGTCGGGCGTCCGTAGGACGAGCTGGCCGCTGCGCTGCCCCCACATACACGGTCGACTGGAGCAAAGATGAGCGACAACTTTGACCCGGCTCTCACCGACACCTCGGACATGCCGGCGTTACACGCCGTTTTCCGCAAAGCCTTCGGCGCGGCACCTTACCTTGTCGGGGAAGCTCCGGCCGATGACACCGGGCGGTCGGCCCTCGTCGGCTCCTACTACGACAAT
>DATKHZ010000205.1:0-4329 GCA_035509995.1 Acidimicrobiales bacterium
TCACCAAAGACGCGTTCCGCTACGAGGCGCTGCCACCGGTCGTAGCGAAAGGAAAGCGCGAGCCGGTGCCGGCGTGGCTCGTGGTGGAACCTGTTCGCTCAACTGACGGCCAGTACAATCGGCAGACGCCGCTGTTCGGGCGCGAGCACGAATTGGCCCTGGCCCGGACCGTGTGGGAGCGGGCCGTCACGGCGCGACAACCGCACTTGATATCGCTGATTGGTGAAGCGGGGATCGGCAAATCACGGCTTGCGGCCGAGGTCTGCGCCGAAGCTGAATCGGCGGGTGCCCGTGTCCTGTGGGGACGCAGCCTCCCGTATGATCAGCAGACTCCTTACGACGCCGTCGCGCAGATGCTCCGCCGGGCCGCTGGGGTGTTCGAAAACGACGCCGTGGAAGTTGCCCGTGACAAGCTGTCATGGCTGGTGAGCGATCTCGTCTTACCCGACGAGGTCGCGCCCATGACGCGCTACCTGTCGCTCGTCATGGGTTTGGGGCTAGGAGAACGTGCCCGCGAGCCACTCGACCTGCAATATGCCGTGCGCTGCATACTGGAACACCTCTCGGAGCGCTCGCCGCTCATGCTCGTGTTCGACGATGTCCACTGGGCTGACGAGGCCTCCCTCGACCTCGTCGGGTACTTAAGCAAGCATCTAACAGACCGACGGATTGCGATCCTCGCGCTCGGCCGTCCGGAGCTCCTGGAGGCACGACCCACCTGGGGCGCGGGACTGGCGGCGTTTACGTCGCTCGTGCTTGGCCCCCTGAGCCCTCAGGACGCTCACGACGCGGTTCGTGCCCTGCTCACGGAAGTCGCGTCCCCTGCGGTCGCGAGGGTCGTTGCGGCCGCCGAAGGGAACCCCTTGTTCATCGAGGAGCTCGTTGCGTGCCTCGAAAACGACTGGGGAACCGATCGTCTACCGGCCACGGTTCGCTCCGCCATTGCTGCACGCATAGACGGGTTGCCCGCGGCGAGCAGGTCGACGCTTCTACGCGCCTCGGTAATAGGTAAGACCTTCTGGCGGGGTGTGCTCGGCTCGATCGGAGACGCGGAGGGGATCGACGACGCACTGGACGTACTCGAGACTCGGGGCTTGGTTCAACGGCGGGCACCCAGCAGCGTCGTGGGCGACGTCGAGTTCTCCTTCAAACACGAGCTGATCCGCGAGTCCGCCTACGCCACGTTGCCGCGGGCCTCGCGTCGTGAGCTGCACGGAGCCACGGCCCGCGCCCTGGAAGCGCTCGCCAAGACCCCAGACGAGCTGGCGTCGGTACTCGCGCACCACTGGCGCGAGAACGGAGCGTCCGACCGGGCACGCCACTATCTGCTGATTGCCGCTGATCGAGCGCTCGACGCTCTTGCCCTGGAGGAGACCTACGACCTCTTCACTCTGGCGCTCGACCTCGCCGGCGACCATGCGGAACGGATCCGTGTTCGGTTCCTGCGCGCGCTGGCGCTCGCCAAGCTTCAGGACTTTAGGAGGGCCGCCAGCGAGCTCGCCGATGTCATTCCGGATTTGGAAGGCGAACAGAAAGTAGAAGCTATTGTCGCTCGGGCGCGAGCAAGTCTGTGGACGGAACAAACAGACGACACGATCGCTAGTGCCGCGCTGGCTGTTCGACTGGCGCGCGAGGGTGGGTACCAGGAGCTGGAAGCAGTCGCAGTCGGCCTGCTCGGGAGCGCCTACGGCATGCGAGGGGACGCAGGCGATCTCGGGGAAGCCTTGCGTCTCGGCGACCAAGCGCTGGAGATGTGGGCCCCGCATACCCGGCGGGCGGAGCTGGCAGAGCTGTACCACCTATCCGCCAACCACTTCTATTGGTCGGGCGATTACAAGCGCGCACTGGATGCAACGAGGCTGGCCGCGACAACGGCCGGGGTCGAATTGCACAGCCAAGAATTCCGGCTCCGCGGGGCGGGCATGCAGGCCGTCATCCTCGCCGGGATCGGGCAGTACGAAGAGGCGATCTCAGCAGCTCAGGACGCGATCGAACTGGCAAGCATGATGGGCCGCCCGGTGAACGTCGTGACGAACTACTCGACCTTGCCGCTTCGCGAGGTCTATGCGGTAGACGAAGCGTTGAGGCGAAGTGAAGAAGTGGCGGAGCGACTCGGGCCATCGGATTTCAACATGCCCTGGATGAACGCGCGCGCCGACGTGATCGTGGCCCAGGTCATCGGTGGCGACCTTTCGGTGGCGCGGCAGGGCTGGGACAGCGTTTGGGACGATGCGCTCGCGACCCAGGCATGGGAAAAATGGCTCGTCTCTGGACGCCTTGCCGCCGCGCGTGCAGATCTGGAGCTCGCCATGGGCCGTGTGGAGGACGCTCTGACATGGGGCCGGCGAGCGATCGAGATGGCTTTGGCGTCGAGCAGGAAGAAGTACGAGGCGATCGCCAGAACGACCGTCGGCCGGGCGTTGACAACCGAACGCCTTCATGAGGAGGCTGTCGTGGAGCTCCGCCGGGCCGCAGTGACAGCGGATGCACTCGGCTCGCCGCTGATCCGATGGCAAGCCAGAGCGGCTCTGGCTCGAGCATTGGCTGCGACCGGAGCAGAGCCGGATGCCGTTTACCTGGAAGCCGCGGAGATTATTCGGGTCGTCGTGGCAGGCCTTTCCCCGGCACACGCAGCCGGCTACCTCGCCGCCCCCGAAGTTGCCGAGGTTCTCGACGCCGTTCGCTGACGACCCGACAGCTTGACCGCCGAAGAACAAGGGCGTGGCGCGAATGTGCCCACTTGGCGGTCACACGGGCGGATCGTCCCCGGGCGGATAGTCTTTGTCTCAGCCGGCGGGGGGCTTCGCTGGGTTTCTTGGCGTGGTTCGGTGCTTCTTGGCGTCGCGGAGTAAGGCTTTTGGGCTTGCGGCGCACCCGGAAGGCTGAAACCACTCCAAGGTGGCCAAACTACGCCGAGAAGGGTGAAACCAGGCCCCGTTTAGCCGAGAAACGTCGAGAGGGGTCAGACCACAGAGGGAGGGTCAGACCACAGAGGGAGGGTCGGACTCCGAAGGGAGGCGATCGGACTCCGAAGGGAGGCGGTCGGACTACGAAGGGAGGCGGTCGGACTACGAAGGGAGGCGGCCGGTGGCGCCGGTCCACTTGCGCCAGTTGGTGACCAGGCCTTCTCGTACTCCGGCCGGCGGGAGCGTAAGGGCTTGCTCGGTCACCATATCGGCGATTGCACGCTGGCGGCCGTAGTCGTGGTCGGCGCCGGCGAAGATCGGGCGGCGATAAGAAACGAGTTCGTCGGGGGCGCCGGGGAGGAACCCCCAAAGCGTGAAGGCCCAGTCCATGTCGTAGATGACGGGCGAGCGGTGGAAGTGCGAAGAACGGCGGGAGCCAGAGCTGAAGCAACCGGCGACTACGTCGGCGAGGTGCTCGCCCTCGGCCAGCACGGCTCGCTCGGCTACCCGCTTTGCGAGCTTCAACCCGAAGCCGAGGTCAGAACCTGTCGCGCCGAGCCTCGCCCCGGTTGGCGGGCGTAGCGAGAGCTGCTCAGCAGGCCTGTCCTGCTGCCAGGGGCCCGGGATGCTCAGGCGGTTGGAGGGCCTCACCCGGTCAGTCGAGATGATGGGGACGAAGTCAGGCTGGGCCATGGCGACAAAATTAGCTGACTAGTGCTCCGTGGCGCCTGCGTGGAGCAGCCCAAACACGATCGAGTCGGAAAGTGCCTGCCAGGATGCTTCGATGACGTTGTCCGAAACGCCGATGGTGGTCCACGTCCGCTCGCCGTTGGTCGAGTCGATCAGCACGCGGGTGACTGACGCGGTCCCGGTGGCCGAGTCGAGCACCCGGACCTTGAAGTCGGTCAGGTGGATGCGCGCTATCTCTGGGTGGCGTTGGCCGAGGGCTTTGCGCAAGGCGGCGTCGAGGGCGTTGACGGGGCCATTGCCTTCGGCGACCTCCATGATGCGCTCGTCCCCGACGTACAGCTTCAGCCGCGCCTCGGTGAGGAAGCTCCCGTCCTCGCGTTGGTCGGTGACCACCCGGTTCGACTCGACCCGGAAAAACGACTGTTTCCAGCCGGTCGCTGCTCTCATGAGCAGTTCGAGAGAACCGTCAGCAACTTCGAAATGGTAGCCGGCGTGCTCGAGATCCTTCAGTTGGGCGACGACGTAGCCGACCTCCTCGTCGCTCAGTTCGATACCCATTTGCTGGGCCTTGAGGGCGACGGTCGAGCGCCCGGACATCTCCGACAGGACGAAGCGGGTCGTATTGCCGACGGCTTCCGGGTCGACGTGGGAATAGGCACTGGGGGCCCGGGCGATCGCGCTCGTGTGTATACCAGCTTTATGGGCGAACGCCGACAGGCCGACGAAGGGCTGG
>DATKHZ010000206.1:0-6445 GCA_035509995.1 Acidimicrobiales bacterium
GCCACCGAGGGCATGCTCCTGTTCGAAGAGCAAGGCCTTTTGGACCCGCTGGACAGCTTCATCACCTCCGACAAGGCCACCATGACCGCCTTTTACAAAGACGTCCCGCCGCACATGCTCTCCGCCTTCCAACAACTCGACGACATCAAGGGTCACACCTACTTCGTACCTATTGGCTACAACGTCATGTCGATCTGGTACAACCGCGCCTTGTTCAAGGAGTACAACGTCCCCGATCCTGCCCCAGGATGGACGTGGGACGATTTCGAGTCGGCATGTGCAAAGATCGCCGATTCTCCCAACCGGCTGGGTTTTGCCATCAACGCTCCCGTGCCCGGCCCCTTCACTGATGTGTACCCGTGGACGCTCACCAACGGCGGGTACATATTGAACACCGCGCAGACGACATCTCTCGCCGGGAGCAAAGCGTGCATCGAGGCGGCGGAGTTCGTTCGCGGCTTGGTGACGAAGAAACTGACCAACGAACCGGGCGGTGCGTACAACGCGTTCGTGGATGGCTATGGCGGCCGCCTGGCCATGTTCGGAGGGGGCATGTGGCCCAACCTTGGCATGAACGCTTCACAGGCGAACGTCAACAAGACATTCGGCATCGTGCCGTGGCCAGTTTCGACTCAGCCGGGCACCCCCGTCGGTGTCGGAGGGTTCCCGATGTTCAAGTCGGTCAAAAACAAGGCAGCCATGTGGGAGTTCATCAAGTTCACCTTCTCGGACGAGTTCCAGCGCGGACCTGTCGTGCCTTTTGGCGGGGACATGCCGATCAGGAACTCTGTGGCCACCGACCCGTCGTTCCTTTCCCAGTGGCCGCACGGCACGGACTCCTTCACGAAGGAGCTCGCCTATGCGACTCTGATCGTAGGGGTACAGAACGCCGGAGCCGTCGAAAGCGAGATCTCGAACGCCTGGGAATCCATCCTGACCGGGGCCGTGAGCCCGGCGGCCGGGATGACCTCCATGCAGGACCGGTGCAACGCGTTGATGAAGGTAAAGGTCGGCTAGAGCGGCGCAACCACGCGCGTAGTATAACGTCGCACCCCGTACGAAGAGCGCCTGGGGGCCCCTTCGGGCCCTCAGGCCGATCACCGTCGAAGCTGAGGTAGAATGCTTAGTGCCGAAACCCGTGTGGCGGTTACTGGAGAAACCCGCGTGCCGAGCCGCGCGCGCAAACGCCACAAGGTAGGCCGGCATCAGACGAGGGCCGCGTACCTGCTGTTGAGCCCGGCATTGATCTTGTACTTGGCCTTTATTGCTGTACCGCTTATCGCGTTGGTCGTCGTGTCGTTCTTGCAGTGGGACCTGATATCGCCCGCTCATATTGCCGGTCTCAACAATTATCGCCAGGTCGTGCACGACCCGGACCTCGGCCAAATCCTCAGTAACACGTTCTTGTTGGACATAATGACGACGGCCGTCCACCTCGTCTTGGGGATGAGCTTGGCGCTAGGGGTGACGAGCATACGCGCCCGCGCGGTCCGTTACTGGGCCCGCACGGCCATCGTTACGCCTTTCTTGATGTCTGCGGGGGTGGTGGCGCTGATGTGGGAATACGTATTGTCTGGGCAGACGGGGCCGTTCAACTACTACCTGGCAAAGATCGGGATTAGCGCGCCAAATTGGCTTGGCTCCCCGACTTGGGGCCTTCCCGGCCTGGTCATCATCGATGTTTGGGCTACTCTCGGTTTCACGTTCATCATATTCCTGGTAGGCCTACAGACCATTCCGGCGGATCTGTACGAATCCGCGGCCATCGACGGTGCCGGTGGATTTGCAAAATTCCGTAGCATCACCCTGCCGATGCTATCGCCCGCCACGTTCATTGCCTCACTTACCGCCTTTATCGGGGCGTTCGAAATCTTTACCTGGCCACTCATCGATACTAACGGTGGGCCGGGGGTCGCGACCACCACCATCGTGCTCTATATATACAAGACCGCCTTTCAGAACTACCAGTTCGGGTACAGCGCGGTGGTGTCAATGATCAACATAGCGATATTACTGAGCTTCGCTGCGGTGATGACGGTTATCGCGAGGCGTTGGGTGCATTATGAGCGCGTATAGGCAAGCGGAGCTTCAAGCTGCTACGGGAGGCGCTGTCGCGGCGCGGAGAAGGACGATGAGCAGAGGCAGGAAAGGGCGCCCTATGGGGCGCAACGACGCGCAAAGTTCGATCGTGGCGTCGAGCCGTGCCGGGCGAGTGGTGATATCGGTCGTGCTGGTATTGGCGGGCGTACTGTTCTTGCTACCAGTGCTTTGGGTGGTCGTGGAATCGCTTGAGCCGCCCAGTGAGCAGTTCTTGCTGCCGCCGGTATGGTTCCCTACGCACCTAACGCTGTCCAGCTATAACACACTGTTCTCGGCTGCCCCGTTTTTGGTGAACATATTGAACTCGGTGCTCGTGACGGTCTCGGTGGTGGTCGGGGCGGCCGCCGTCAGCATCTTGGCCGCCTACGCGTTCGCGCGGATAGAGTTCCGGGGCCGCGAGGTCCTGTTCATCATGTTCTTGGCCGCGCTTACGCTGCCTTCACAGGTGGAGGCGGTCCCCGATTTCATCGAGATGCGGTATTTGCACCTCCTCAACAACCAGGCAAGCCTGATAATCCCCGCCCTTATCCAGGTCCTCGGCATTTTCTTGTTGCGACAGCACTTTCGTACCATACCGCAGGATCTGGACGATTGCGCCAGGGTGGACGGTGCCGGGCACCTTCGGATCATCCGCCACGTCATGGTCCCGTTATCGTGGCCCGCCATCTCGGCGGTGATGGTGATCACCGGCCAGTACATCTGGAACGACTTTTTCTGGCCGAACCTCTTCCTGACCTCTCAGGACCGGATGACGGCGCCGTTGGGACTGATCACCCTGGAGGCGCAGCAGGGCGGAGGGCCGATCGGGGCCATCTTTGCCGGGTTGTCGATCCTGTGCGTGCCGGTCGTGATCGCGTTCATCTTCTTTCAGCGCCAGCTCATGGAAGGGATCGGTTACCGGGGGATTTCGAGGTAGGAGGGCGTGAAAGTGCGGGTTGAGGCCGACGAGCTGATGGGCGGGCGCGCCAGCGCGGTTGTCATCGGGTCGGAGGGCGTGGTTGCCCGTGTGGCGCTGGCTGATGGGGGCCCTGAAATCACGCTGGGGGCGTCAGAGGGCAATTGGGTGTTACGGCGTTCTGAGGACATGTACGGGCCGGTGGGCGGTGCCTCGCCGGGGTCGGCGCCATTGCGGTGGGAGCTGGAGGTGTTGGAGGGTGCCGATGCCGCGTATGTGACGGCGGTCGGGCGGTCGGAGGAGCTCGTGCGGGCCGTTTGCCTGTTGGTGCGAGGCTCAGAAAATTGGCTGGAGCTAACCGAGGCTCTTTCGTCAACGGGCAGGGCCCTTCCGGCTCTGGAGTCCTTTGAGAGCCGGTGGCGGTTCAGTGGCGACGGCGAGGTGCGAGAGGTGTTCACGCCGAGCCTTGTCCCTGATGAGGGCGACCTTGTGGGCCAGCACATGTTCCGCGCCCCCGTATTGGTAGCAGAGAGCGCTGGGATGGGTGTCGCCCTGGTCGTCGATATCGAGGAGCTTGGGAAGGCTGTGGCAATCCCGGCGGCGCTGAACCTGCTGAGAGCGGCGGAGGGCGATGTGGAGCTGATCGTCGGGTTGCACGCCCAAGGGGTGCGGGGACATGTGTTTTTTACCAGGTGTGCGCCAACAAGTGGCCTGAGCGCTCAGGCGGTCTCCCATCGTTACTTTCTCGGCCTGTTCCCCAACCCGAAGCCGGGCGCGTCGCTGGCCGGGGCCCGCAGGAAGATCTGGGCCGTCGGTCAGGCTGAGCGGTCGGCTCGGCCGCTGGAGCAAAAGGGCGAGGAGTACGCCCGCCAGATATACCCGGGCGCGCTGGAGCGGTTATGGGCGGAGACGCTGTTGAGCGATAGGCGTGTGGGCGCCATTACCACCAATCGGTCGTACGCGCGGGACGTGTGGTTTTCCGCCTGGTTCAACCCGCTGCGCAGCTCCTACGGTCTCTATCATTACGGGGTAGTCCTGGGGAAAGACGATTGGGTAGGAATGGCGCGGGCAACGCGGGCCTTGGCGCTTTCGGCCCCATCGTTCGGGGGTTTTTTCCCTACTGTGTTCGTGTTCGGGGACAACCGGTGGGTCGAGAGCCACCACCAAGGTGGAGGGCCCGGGATTTTTCACCTTATGGACATGTCGTGGACGATGTACCAGCTCTTGCAGTGGCACCGAGACCTGGAACCCGACGAAGAGAGTATTGCTCGTGCCCGGGCCTACGCCACCGCACTGGTGGGCGTTCAACGCGGCGACGGCGGCTTGCCGGCGTACGTCGATAGAGATGGTGCCCCGGTTATGGTGGTCGACCGCTCCGCTCTTCTGAGAGATCTGCAGGGTGGCGGTGGCGATCCCTACGTGCCTGAGATGCTGGAGGAGCGCTGGACGGAGGCGCGCTTTGTGGAGAGCGCCGAGGACTCAGCCTCCCTGCTCTTCCTGGCGACGTTGGCGGGCCTTTTGCCTGCCGGTGATGAGGCGGTCGGAGATGTCCTCGGCGCTGCAAGGGGAATTGCGCGGTATCTGGCAGAGCGCGTGGTCGCTACTGCCAAATGGACCGACTTCGAGGTCTACTTTTCTTGTAGCCCGAAGGACCTCGACTTCTATGACCACCGCTCGGGGCAATGGCCTCAGAACACCTTGTGCATGCACCACGCCGTCGCCGGTCTTCTGGTGCTCCACGAAGTGACCGGTGAGAGCGACTACTTGGAACTGGCCGGCCGGGTTATGGACCGGCTGAGCCTATACCAGCAGGTTTGGGCCCCACCGTGGCTAGGGCTTTCCGCCTTCGGCGGATATGGCGTCATGAACACCGACGGCGAGTGGAACGACGCCCGCCAAGCGCAATTTGCTGAGACCCACCTCGCCTTTGGCCAAGCGACGGGAGAAGCAGAGCACATCGAGCGAGCGCTCGCCGCCGCCCGCGCCGCATTTACAACTACTTTCCTGCCAGTCTCCGCGTCTCGGTACTCGGGCTGGTGGCGGTCGCCACAGGGTATGGCGGCAGAAAATCATGGCCACGGAGGAAGGGACGAGCTCAACGGGGTTAGCGGGTTCGACTGGGGTTCGGGGAGCGCACTGGCTACCGCAGCCTACTTCGAGCGCCAGAACGTACGGCTGTGACCGTGGCTCGGGCCGGACGAGCCAATTGACATATTTGCTGTTTTTGAGCCTAGGAGGGAAAAAGTGTTAGAGCCCGGGACAATTGAGACCGTCGGGACATGGCCGGTCGCGCGCACCTATCGGGGGGATGACCGCGTGCGTATTTCACTGCCGGTCGGCGGCATCGGTACGGGAACGTTCGGTTTTGGGGGACGGGGGCAGTTCCGCGACTGGGAGCTGGAGAACCATCCCTCTGTTGGGCTGAGGTCTGGGCTGACCTTTCTGGCCTGCCGGGTCAAGGGCGTCGGGTTACCAGCTCAAGCGCGGGTCCTCGAGGGCGCCCTCTTCGACGAGGAGGTGGAAGGCCAAGAGGGCTCGCCGGTGCCGCTGGCCGGCCTGCCCCGTTTCGGGCTGTGCGAGTTCGAAACTACTTACCCTTTCGGCCGCGTTCTCCTGGCTGATCCGCATTTCCCGGTCCGGGTCAGCGTCGAGGTGTTCAACCCCTTTGCCCCCGGTGACGAGGAGCTAAGCAGCTTGCCCATCGCCGCCGTCCGGGTGAGCTTGGAGTCCGTTTCTGACGAGCCGCTCGAATGTAGCGTTATGTTCTCCGCTGAGGCGCTGGTCGGCCACTCGGGCCGCGACCGGGGGCTCTTGAGCCGTCCATCCGCCAGCCCTCGGTCTGGCTCTGGGTTCGTTGGTTACCTGTTGTCCGACGAGGCTTTGGGACGGGACGACGAGGAGTGGGGAACTCTGGCTGCGGCCGTCTTGGGCGAAGGTGCTTGGGCGGGGCCGAGCTGGGAGATCGGGAAGTGGAACCAGGGCCTGGGGACCATGTGGCGGGGTTATGTGGAGACCGGCGAGCCGAAGGCCGGGACCTTCGGGGTCGAGGGCGGGTCGCCGGGAGCGGACTACGGGCCCGCCGTTGCGGCCACGTTGGGCGCTCATCGAGCCCTGCCGCCGCACGAGCGGGTCGAAGTCGACTTCTTGTTGGGATGGCATTTCCCGAACCGCCGCTCGTGGGTCTGGGGCTCCCGGCCCGGGCCGGCCGGCGCTGCCGGGCCGGACACGGTCGGGAACTTCTACACCCAGGGTTACGCCGATGCCTGGGACGTGGTCAAGGCGCAAGCCGAGCGGGTGCCCGAGCTGAGAGCAGCCACGGAGGGTTTTGTCTCGGCGTTCTGGTC
Organism: Acidimicrobiales bacterium; assembly: GCA_035509995.1. Taxonomy (GTDB): domain Bacteria; phylum Actinomycetota; class Acidimicrobiia; order Acidimicrobiales; family Palsa-688; genus Fen-671. The sequence goes on from DATKHZ010000206.1 coordinate 6,340, forward strand.
CAGCGACCTAAGCCCGGCGGTAAAAGAGGCGGCTTTGTTCAACCTCAGCACCCTGAGGAGCCAGACGTTCTTTCGCACCTCTGACGGGACCCCACTGGGCTGGGAG
>DATKHZ010000207.1:0-2287 GCA_035509995.1 Acidimicrobiales bacterium
GCTCGAGTACCCCAAATCGCGCTTCGCCAGCAATATCGCCCAGCTGTCCTCGATAGTCCTCGCCCGCTCCCGTCTTCCGCTGCATGGCAAGATACCCTCACGATGACAGAGGTGCCCGAAATCCCCGATCCAGCCGACACCACAGTGCCCTTAGATGGCGACCGCAAAGACGAAGCGTCCCGCTTCCTGGAGAGCCTGGGCTTGTCAAAGGTAGCCCAGGCGTCCTCGCACCGTGTTGCGGCGACATTGCCGGATGGCCCGGCCCTTGTTGGCCCGGTCCCCAGGGTGCCTGCAAGCCCAGGCAGCTCAAACGCTCGCGCAGCCCGACAGCCGACCGCCCCCGGCCTCTATAGGAGGCTCCGCGACGAGGCTGGTACGGCTGACCCACGCGCGGAGGTCCTGGAGACCGTGCGTGAGCGGATCCATCGCCGGGTCATAACCGAGCTGGGGCCGGTCTTCTACAACACCGTCGTCGACCCAAAGGAGGTGCGGTCCAGGGTCGAGGGCATCGTACAGACGGCGCTGCGAGGCGAGAAGACCCCAATGTCGGTCAGGGAGACGGCTCAGGTGGCCCAGGTTGTCACCGACGAAGTGCTGGGCCACGGTCCCATCGAACGGTTGGTGCGGGACCCGACGGTCAGTGAGATCATGGTCAACGGACCTGACCAGGTCTACGTCGAGCGCAACGGCCGGATCGAACGAACAAGGATCTCCTTCGTCAGCGACGGGCACCTCCGCCACGTCATCACCCGCATCGTGGGCGAGGTTGGGCGCCATATCGACGAGTCCTCACCCATGGTGGACGCGCGTCTGCCCGACGGGTCCAGGGTGAACGCTGTTTTCCCGCCGCTGTGCGTAGGGGGGCCCTTCCTCACTATCCGCAAGTTTGCGGCCGACCCGCTGATGATGGAGGACCTGATCGACTTCGGGACCTTGACCCCCCCGGTGGCCGAGCTGCTGCAAGCCTGTGTGCAGGGCAAGGCCAACATCATGGTCTCGGGTGGCGCCGGCACCGGCAAGACCACAATGTTGAACGTTCTCTCGTCGTTCATCCCTGCCGACGAACGCATCATCACGATCGAAGACGCCAAGGAACTCCAGCTGCGTCAGGACCACGTGCTCTGCTTGGAGTACAGGCCGGCCAACACCGAGGGGGCCGGCGAAATAACCATCAGGGATCTGTTGCGCAACAGCCTTCGTATGCGCCCTGACCGCATCATCATCGGCGAGTGCCGTTCGGGCGAGGCGCTCGACATGCTGCAAGCCATGAACACCGGCCATGAAGGTTCGCTTACTACCGTGCATGCCAACAGCCCACGGGACGCTCTTTCGAGAGTGGAAACGATGACCCTTATGGCAGGTTTCGACCTTCCGATGCGGGCGGTGCGTGAGCAGATGGCCGCTGCGCTTGACCTAATCGTCCATTTGAGCCGAATGCGCGACGGGAGCAGGCGGGTGACGCACGTGACCGAGGTGGGGCGTATGGAGGGCGAGATGATCCTCCTCCAAGACGTGTTTACCTTCGACTACCGGATGGGCGTCGACGAGCATGGCCGGGCCCTGGGCCACCTCAAGGCCACGGGCCTCCGACCTCACATCACCCAGCGTCTGGCGGACCGCGGCATCAAGCTCGACCCGACCATTTTCGACACCGACGTGTTCGCCAAGGCGTCCGTGCCACAGATAGTCCCGAGCCAGCGGTGACTTCAACAGGCCCAGTGCAGCGAAGGTAAGCGCCGGTGTTGGTCGCGTCGCTTGGTATCGGGCACTTGTTCAATTCGCTAGGGCGCAGCATCAGCCCCCTCGGGCTGGGAGCCATCTTGCTTGCGGTGGTGGCGCTGGTCGCCTATGCGGTTGTTTGGCTGATGAGCCGCTACCGCAGGCCGAGCCTGTCCGCTCTGCTGGAGCCTTACAAAATGGCGCCAGCTGCTCCTGAAGCTGCGGTCATCGCTACTCCTGTGATCACGTTGCCGTTGCTTAAACGGCTCGCAGGCGGTGTACAGGGTCCTCTTAGCCTGACGGGCTGGGGGCGTTGGCTCGACGGGATGCTCGAGCGGGCGGGCTCGCCCCTGCGGCTCGGCGAGCTTGTCACCATCTGGGGGATCGGGGGGATTATTTTCCTCGCTCTCGGCTGGCTCCTGGCAGGCCTCGTGGGCTTGGTCATCGTCCTGGTGCTCGTGCTCGTCGTCCCGCCAGGCGTGCTGCAAATGTTCGTCGACCGCCGGTCCAAACTTTTCGCGACACAGTTGCCAGATGTGCTGAAGTTGACCGCCAGCTCACTGCGAGC
>DATKHZ010000208.1:0-2029 GCA_035509995.1 Acidimicrobiales bacterium
GGAACCGGCCTCGCGGGCGCCGAGGAGCAGCCACTGCTGCGACCCCCTATCGGGAACTTGTCATGAGCACGTCAGAAAGGACACCGAGTTGTTCGAGGCATTGCCCGCTCCCGAATGCCACCGACTGCAACGGGTTGTCGGCTATCACGATCGGCATGCCGGTCTCGGCGGCCAACCGGGCGTCCATGCCGTGCAGGAGGGCCCCGCCGCCCGTGAGCACGATCCCTTGTTCCATGATGTCGGCCGCCAGCTCGGGGGGGGTCTTGTCGAGGGTCATCTTCACGGCATCGACGATCGCCTGTACCGGCTCTTCAATGGCTTCGCGGATCTCTTCGGTGGTCGTAACGATGGTCTTGGGGAGCCCGGTGATCAGGTCACGGCCACGGATCTCGGCGCTCACCTCGTCCTGAAGGAGGCAGGCTGAGCCGAGAGCGATCTTGATCTCTTCGGCGGTGCGCTCGCCCAAAGCGAGGCTGTACTCCTTCTTGATGAACGCGATGATCGCTTCGTCCAGCTCGTCCCCGGCGATCCGCACGGACTGGCTCGTGACGATGCCACCCATCGAGATCACGGCGACCTCTGTCGTCCCACCGCCGATGTCGACGACCATGTTGCCAGTCGGCTCGTGGACGGGCAGGCCGGCGCCGATGGCAGCGGCCATTGGTTCCTCGATGATCCACGCCTGGCGGGCCCCGGCAGCCTCGGCCGCGTCCATGACCGCTCGCTTCTCGACACCGGTCACCCCCGAAGGCACGCATATCACCATGTCGGGCTTGGACAGCCGGCTGGGGTGGACGCGCCTGATGAAGTAGGCGAGCATCTTCTCGCAAATCTCGAAGTTGGCGATAACGCCGTCCCGCAACGGCCGCACCGCTTGGATGTGGGCGGGGGTGCGCCCGATCATCCGCTTTGCCTCCAGGCCCACGGCCAGGGGCTTGCCGTCGCGGATATCGATCGCGACGACAGAGGGCTCGTTTAGGACGATCCCGTGCCCTTGCAGGTAAACAAGGGTGTTTGCTGTGCCGAGGTCAACTGCGAGGCCTCGCCTGAAGGAAGAGAACATTCTGTCGCGCACCGTTTTCTAAGCCTCCGTGAGGCCCAAGGCTAACGCACTAGCTGCGGTCGTGCCAAAGCTCGCGGCTAAAGCGAGCTTCCGAAGAACAATGCGATCTCTCGGCTGGCCGACTCCGCGCTGTCGCTGCCATGGATCAAGTTCTCCGTCATGGACAGTGCCAGGTCGCCGCGGATCGTGCCGGGCTGGGCCTGGGCGGGGTTGGTGGCACCCATCGTGTTGCGGACCACCTGCCAGGTGCCGACGGGCCCCTCGACCACCGCGAGCAGCACCGGGCTCCGCGTGATGTGGTCGATGAGGCTCTCGTAAAAGGGCTTACCCAGGTGTTCCGCGTAGTGACGGCCCGCCGTTTCGGTGTCCAGGTGGCGGAGCTCCGCACGCACCAGCCGCAGGCCCCGGCGCTCCAGGCGCCCGATTATCTCGCCAACGAGCCCTCTTTCGACGGCGTCCGGCTTGCAGATGACCAGGGTGCCCTCGCGCTGTTCGGTTTCCACAAGGGAGCGAGGATAGCGGGCCCGGGCCGCGTCCACAGGCGCAGCTGGCCGCAAGAGGTCAGGTGAACGGGGTGCTCGGCGCCAGGCCGGGCTCGCCCAGGAGCACCGTACGGGCAGCCCCGACGACGTAAAGCGACCCCGTCACGAGCACGAGCTCGTCCGCCCCCGCTTCGGCGAGCGCTATCTCGAGCGCCTCGGTCACCGACCCCGTCGCTATGGCCCGGCACCCGAGCGAGCGCGCCGCCTCGGCAACCTCTTCGGCCGGCTGGGCCCGGGGCGACGGTGGAGGGCAGGTGACCACCAGCCGTGACTTCGCCACGTCAAGCGCCGAGAGCATCTCCACGGCACTCTTTCCGCGAAGCATCCCGACCACCATGACCCGGGAGCGCCCCCCGGCGAGCTCCTCGTTGACCGCGATAGCCGAGCTCTCGGCGCCGGCGACGTTCTTGGCCCCGTCCAACAC
>DATKHZ010000209.1:0-8137 GCA_035509995.1 Acidimicrobiales bacterium
CACCCCCTCGGGCGCGACGTCCTGGGGCTGGAGGAGACCGTTCGCGCGACGACGCGCGACCAAGTCGCCGAGTTCCACCGCAAGCATTACCGGACCGCCAATGTCGTAGTGACCGCTGCCGGTAGAGTCGAGCACCCCGCAATCGTCGAAGGCGTGGTGCGCCGCCTCGACAAGGCGGCTGAGCAGATCGGACGGGACGTACTGTTGGGCGGGGCGAGGCCGGAGCGCGTGGCCCCTTCCGCTCCGGCGCAGCGGATCATGGTGCTGAACCGGCCAACCGAGCAGGCCCACATCATGATCGGGATGCCGGCGTTCGAGCGTGACCACCCGGACCGGCAGGTCTTGAACGTGCTCGATCACATCCTCGGTGGGGGCATGTCCAGCCGGCTCTTCCAGACGGTTCGCGAGGAACGAGGGCTCGCTTACAACGTCTACTCCTATCGTTCCGGGTACCAGGGCGTCGGAGACTTGGCCGTATACGCCGGCACTGCCCCAAGTAGGGCTTCCGAGGTCCTGAAGATCGTTACAGAGGAGCTGGACAAGATGGCGGCCAGCGGACCGACGACTGACGAACTGACCGCTGCGAAGAGCCACATCTGGGGGGCCACCGCACTCGGGTTGGAAGACTCGGGAGCCCGGATGAGCCGCCTCGGGCGGTCTCAGCTTGCTCACGGCAGAGTGCCGTCGCTCGCCGAACTGGATGCTCAGGTTGCGGCCGTCACCCGCGACGACCTCGCCCGCGTCGCCAAGACGGTCCTCGATGGGCCACGGAGCCTTGTTGTGCTCGGGCCTTTCGATGACGACGCCTTCCCGGACTGGGACGGCCGGGCCAACGGGAACTGAGCAAAATGCTCCGCGTCGGGGTCTTCGGGGCGGCTGGCCGGATGGGGACGGCGGTCTGCGAGGCCGTCGGCGCTGACCCAGCTCTCGAGCTCGTTGCGGTGGTCGACCCAGCGCGAGCTGGCGAGAAGTTAGGGCCCTTCGGCCTCGTCGCCGCCAGAGGACCGGAGGTGATGGCCGATGCGGGGGTGCAAGTTGCCGTGGACTTCACGGTCGCCCCGGCTGCTCAGGCCAACGCGGTTTGGTGCGCCGACAACGGGGTTCACTCCGTGATCGGAACGACCGGTTTCTCGCCCGCCGTGCTTGCAGATATAAAGGCCCGGTTCGAAGCCAGTGTTGCCAATTGCCTCATCGCCCCCAACTTCGCAATCGGGGCCGTGCTGATGATGCGGTTCGCAGAGCTGGCAGCGCCCTTTTTCGAATCTGTCGAGATCGTGGAACTGCACCACGACGGCAAGGTCGATTCTCCCTCAGGTACGGCGATCTTGACTGCGCAGCGCATTTCCGAGGCCTTGAAAGACCATGCCGCAAAAAATGGCGTCGCGCCGGCGCCGGCTTTGGTAGCGGGGCGCACCACAGAAGCGGCGCGCGGCACAGAAGCGGCGCGCGGCACAGAAGAGGCGCGCGGCACAGAAGAGGCGCGCGGCACAGAAGCGGCGCCAGGTGTGCGGGTTCATTCGGTGCGCCTGCGGGGCCTGGTCGCCCACCAGGAAGTCCTTTTCGGCACCGCCGGCCAGACCCTCACGCTACGCCACGACTCCATGGACCGGAGCTCTTTCATGCCAGGCGTGCTCCTCGCAGTAAAAGAGGTGCCCCACCGACGAGGCTTGACGCTTGGGCTCGACGCCTTGCTCGGCTTCTGATGTTGCCGGGCGCTGTGGTCGCCTAGGCTTGTCGCACATGCAACCCTTTAGGGCCAGTGCGAACGTTGCCGGTCGTGGCACTGGGTGGGGGAAGGGCTGATGCCGGTGCCCGGGCGCTTTGGCGCTGTCATCTGCGCAATGGTGACTCCCTTCGACGACGATGGCCGCCTCGACATCCCCGGTGCGGTGAGGCTTGCCCGCTGGCTCGTGGACAACGGTAACGACGCCCTCGTCCTGGCCGGCACCACGGGTGAAGGACCGGCGCTGTCTGACCAGGAGAAGCGTGACCTTTGGAAAGCGGTGCGCGAGGTCGTAGGCGTGCCCGTGATCGCGACTACCGGCACCGCGAGCACTGCGCACTCGGTCGAACTGACCAAAATTGCCGCCGATGTCGGTGCCGACGGTGCGCTGGTTGTGACGCCCTATTACAACAGGCCCTCGCAGGCAGGGATCGAGGCCCATTTCCGTGCCGTGGCGGGTGCGACCGAGTTGCCCGTGATCGCGTACGACATACCCAGGCGGACCGGGCGCGAGCTGCAGGCGTCCACTCTCGCGAGGCTCGCAGCCGACGGGGTGATCGCCGGTCTAAAGGACGCGGCCGGTTCGACCGCCGCGACGGCGGCCTTGATAGAACAAACGCCGCGCAGCTTCGAGGTCTACAGCGGCGAGGACGCTCTCACCCTGCCTCTGCTGGCGGTCGGAGCTGTCGGGCTTATAAGTGTGGCCTCGCATTGGGCTGGGCCGCAGATCAGTGAAATGATCGCCTCTTATACCAAGGGCGATACCGACGCTGCCATGGCGTTGAACGCCCGGCTTGTCGAGTCCTGGGAGTTCGAGAGCACCGAAGATGCTCCCAACCCCGTACCGACCAAGGCGATGCTGAGGGCGCTCGGCTTGCCGGCAGGCGAATGCCGTCTGCCATTGGGCCCGACTCCTGCGGGCCTTGCCGAGCGCGCCAAGGAGGTCTGGAGCAACCTGCACCTCCAGGCTTTCGGGCCGGCCGTTTAGCCAATGGCAGAGAGCGCTTCCCGGGTCCGTATTGTCTTCCTGGGCGGCCTGGGTGAGATAGGGCGTAACTGCGCCTGGTTCGAAATGGACGGCAGGGCCATCCTCGTGGACTGCGGCATCATGTTCCCCGAACCAGAAATGCTCGGTGTCGACCTCGTCCTTCCCGATTTCACCTACATCATCGAGAACAAGGACCGCCTCGAGGGCTGCGTGCTCACCCATGGCCATGAAGACCACTGCGGTGCACTCGCCTACCTGCTGCGCGAGCTGAGCATGCCGATCTATGGCTCCGAGCTGACGCTTGGCTTGGCCCGCAACCGGATCGAGGAAGCCGGCCTGCTCGACCGCACTGAGCTGATCGCGGTAACCGACGGCGAGACAAGGAAAATAGGCCCGTTCGAAATCGAGTTCGTCCCCGTTGCGCACTCGGTCCCGCACGGCTTCGCCCTCGCGTTCCACACTCCTGTGGGCGTAATCCTCCACACGGGCGACTTCAAGCTGGACCTGACGCCGGTGGACGGGCGAAGGACAGACCTAGGCCGGATCGGCGCGCTCGCGGCGGGCGACGGGATCCGTCTGCTCCTTTCAGACTCTACGAACGCTGAGGAAGAGGGCTATACCCCGTCTGAGCGAGCGGTCGGCCGGGTGCTCGCCGGCCTGTTCGAGGCGAACCCGGAAAAGCGCGTCGTGGTGGCATGCTTCGCCAGCCATGTCCACCGAGTCCAGCAGGTGGCCGACGCGGCGATCGCCTCGGGGCGTTACGTTGCCACGCTCGGCCGGTCCATGGCAAGGAACGTGGCGTTCGCCCGCAACCTCGGCCTACTGCAAATACCCGAGGACCGGCTTATCGATATCGAAAAGACCTCAAGCCTCCCCCCGAGCAAGATCTGCATTATCTGCACGGGTTCACAGGGTGAGCCGATGTCGGCGTTGTCGCTCATGGCTGCAGGTGAGAACAAATGGGTCAAGGCGCGCGAAGGGGACCTCGTCGTGCTGTCTTCGCATGCCATACCGGGCAACGAGACCAATGTGGGCAAGGTCATCGACGGGCTCTGCCGCTCCGGAGCGGAGGTCGTGCACTCGGCGCTCGCCTCCGTGCACGCCTCGGGCCATGCGATGCGCGACGAGCTCAAGCTGCTGATTTCGATCGCCAAACCTCGGGCTTTCATCCCGGTGCACGGCGAGTACCGCCACTTGATGCACCACGCCCGCTTGGCCACCGATCTCGGGGTGCCACCGGAGTCGGTGTTGTTAGCGGAAGACGGTGACGTCGTCGAGCTGACTTCGACCACGATCGAGTTCGCCGGTGAGGTCCCGGCCGGTTACCTGTACGTGGACGGGATAGTCGGCGACGTCGGGCGAGGAGTGCTCCGCGATCGCAAGCTCCTAGCCGAAGAGGGTGTCATCGTGGTCATCGTGACGGTGGACTCGCGCACGGGTACCGTCCTCACGGGCCCGGAGATAATTACCCGCGGGTGGGTGCATGCACCCGAGGCGGAGAAGCTGCTCGACGAGGCCCGTGAGGTAGTGCTGGCAGCAATCGAAGCGTCCGAGTTCGACGAAGCGACGAGCACCGACTTCGACACTCTCAAACGTAGGGCGCGCTCTGCGCTCGGCCGTTTTGTTCAGGAACGGACCAAGCGCCGGCCGATGATCGTGCCGGTCGTGATGGAGGTTTAAACCGGAGCCACTGTTGTTGGTGGGGCTGGTGTTAGTTTTGAGGTTGCTGTGGCAACGAAGACGACACGTGGCGGGCCGCCGGGACGCGGGCCGGCTGGATCTCGCGTGGCCCCAGCGCGGGGCCGTGGTGGGAGCCCTCGCAGGTCCGGTGCCGCGGGCCAGCCAGCCCCGGCCCGCGCCGCCCCACGTTGGCGTCAAACGCTGTTTTCCATGGTCGAGGACCAGTCGGACGACCTCTGGGGCCTCGCCTTCTTGCTGCTCGCAGTGCTTGCGGGGCTCGGGATATACGGCGGCGTCATCGGGCCGGCGGGCCACGCGCTGCGCACCGGTACCGCCGACATGTTCGGGCTGGCTCGTTATGGCCTCCCGCCCGGCTTTGCGGTCCTCGCCGGCTACCTGATCCTGCGCCACGCTCGTTCCGAGCCTGGCCGAGTGGCGGTGGGGCTGGCGCTCGCTCTCTTGGCCGCAGCGGGCCTGCTCTGTGTCCTCACCGGCAAGGACACCCTCCGTCAACCTTTGGCCGCGATGGGGAGGGCCGGCGGCCTCGTAGGCACTGTTGAAGGGGTGCCGCTGCAGGCCGGCCTTGCCAGCTGGGGCGCCGGTCTCGTCTTCGGGGCAGCGGGCTTCGTCGCCTGTTTGATCATCACTGCGACTCCGGTGAGGGCGGTCGCAGCGCGACTGCGCTCGTTGTGCACCGCTGCCGGCCATGCCGCCCGGTGGTCCTGGTACGTCTGCAAGGACTTGGCCCGCGGGGGCCAAAGGTTGGCTTCGGCAGCTCGCCACCCGAGCGTGAGAGGCCCGGGCCTCGCTCGCCGGGCGGCCCAGCCGAGCCGTGACGTCATTGACCTCGCCGCTCCGGCCGCTGGACCGGCCCGGCTCCCGGTTACCTCGCGCGAACCTGATTGGGGGGCCCCGGCCGGTCGGCGGGCCGCGCAGGACGACCATGCCCAGGACGACAATGCCGAGGACGACGAGGCAAGCGTGGACGGGAGCGGCGTTGGAGGCGTCCGTGGCGACGTGTTCCTGGAGGGCGTGGTCGCGGGAGGTAGGGCCGTTGCAGGGACGCTCGGGCAGCCAGCTCCGCCGCCGATTTCCATCACCGGCCTGGCCGGCCGGGGGACGGTTGGCCCAGGCAAGGCCCAGCAGCTTGCGATCGACCTCGGTCTACCGCGCGAGATGTCGCCTGTATGGCGCTTGCCGCCCATGGCGCTGCTCAGGCGGAGCAAGCACACCGAGGTCGACCGGCGACAGGTCGAGGTGTTGGGCCAGACCCTCGAGAGTGCTCTTGCAGCGCACGGAGTCGAGACTCGGCTGGTGGCCGCCACGGTGGGGCCGAGCGTTACGCGCTACGAACTGGAGCTCGGGCCGGGAGTCAAGGTCCAGAAGGTCACCGCGCTGCAGCGGGACATCGCCTATGCGCTTGCCGCCGCTGATGTCAGGATACTTGCGCCGATACCGGGCAAATCAGCGATCGGGGTCGAGGTCCCGAACCGCCAGCGCCAGACCGTGACCCTGGGAGACATCCTGAGTTCACCGGAGGCTGCGGCGGCCCGGCACCCTCTCGAGGTCGCCGCCGGCCGGGACATAGCGGGCCGCCCAGTGCTCGTCAACCTCGCCGAAATGCCTCACCTCCTGATCGCCGGCGCCACCGGGTCGGGCAAGTCGTCTTGCATCAACTCCATGCTCACTTCGCTGCTGATGCGCGCCACTCCCGACCAGGTGCGCCTGATCCTGGTCGACCCGAAGCGGGTGGAGCTGGGCCACTACACGGGCCTGCCTCACCTGCTCACAGCCGTGGTGACCAACCCCAAGAAGGCAGCGAATGCCCTGCACTGGGCCGTGCAAGAGATGGAGCGCCGCTACGACTTGTTAGCAGAGGTCGGGATGCGGGACATCACCGGCTACAACGCCGCCTGGGACAGAGGCGAGCTGGCGGGCGAGCCGGAGGGTGGCGAGCCAGGACTTGGAGACCGCCCGAGCGATATTTCTGCCGAGGGGCCGGGGGCAGAGCACGCCCCCGTGGAGGCAGAGCGCGCGAGCGTGCCTGGCTACACCCGCCTACCTTTCATAGTCGTCGTCGTCGACGAACTGAACGACCTCATGATGGTGGCTGCCCGCGACGTCGAAGAATCCATCTGCCGCATCGCGCAGATGGCCCGGGCCGTCGGCATCCACCTCGTCCTGGCGACCCAGAGGCCGTCGGTCGATGTCATAACTGGCCTCATAAAGGCCAACATCCCTTCTCGTCTGGCTTTTGCTGTGTCTTCCCTGGCCGACAGCCGCGTCGTGCTCGACCAGCCGGGGGCGGAACGCCTGATCGGCAAGGGCGACATGCTGTTGCTCACAGCGTCGTCCTCACAGGCGAGGCGCATCCAAGGCCCTTGGGCCGACGAGGAAGACATCCGCAAGATCGTCGGCCATTGGCGACGTCAGTCAGGCCCGTCCTACGTCGAAGGGGTAGACGGCCCTGAGGGGACAGCTGGCGGGGTAGGTGAGGACTCCGACGACGACGAGCTCTTGAACTCCGCGATGCAGCTGGTCGTACGTAGCCAGCTCGGCAGCACGTCGATGCTCCAGCGCAAGCTGCGGGTAGGTTTTGCTCGCGCCGGACGGCTCATGGACCTCCTCGAGCAAAGAGGGGTCGTTGGCCAGTCCGAGGGCTCGAAGGCTCGCGCGGTGCTCATGACGGTCGATGAGCTCGAGGGGCCCTGAGCCCGGGACGCTGAGGCTGGGACGCTGAGCCTGGGACGCTGAGCGGCCCGCTTTTGAAGACACCCTCCATCACCTACTAGAAGTTGAGGGATGCACCGTATAGCTAGGGCTCCTGCGTCTTCGGCCAACCTCGGGCCTGGCTTCGACACACTCGCCCTGGCTCTGGCGCTGTACGTGGAAGTAGAGGTGATGCCCCGTCCGGCCGGGCTGCTGGTCGTGACCGAAGGGGAGGGTGCTGAGCTGCCCGGCGGCCAAGCCCACCTGGCGGCACAGGTTGCGAGCAGGATAGCGGGCCATGACCGCCTGGAAGTGCACGTGCGCTCCGAGATCCCCGTCGCCCGCGGGCTCGGGTCTTCGGCAGCCATTGCTGTAGCTGCAGCAGCGGCATCGGGCGCGATCGACCCGTTCGAGGCTGGATTTGTTGTTGACGGGCACCCTGAAAACGCGGCAGCATCGGCGCTCGGCGGCCTGGTTGCCGCGGCGGTTGTCGAGGGGCGCCCGGTGGCCCGCACTCTCCGCCTCGACCCGGAACTGCGGTTCGTAGTTGTCGTGCCCGACCGGGAACTGTCCACGTCGTCCGCCCGAGACGCGCTGCCGACCACGGTGCCCCACGAGGACGCGGCGTTCAACTTGGGAAGGTTGAGCCTGCTTATCGCCGGCCTTGCTGATCACAGCCAGCTCCTCGCAACCTCGGGTGACGACAGGATCCACCAGGGGCCGCGCTCGGCGCTGTTCCCTGAGGCCCCGGCGCTGCTGGACGGCTTGCGGCAAGCCGGCGCCATTACGTCGTGTTGGTCCGGTGCAGGCCCGAGCTTGCTCGGGATCTGTGCTGCTCCCGAAGCTGAGGCGGTGGCAGCAGGGGCCAAGGCCCTCATGGGTGACCATGGGATCCCGGGCAGCGTGCTCCTTCTCGAGGCGGATCTATCAGGCGTGAGCGTGGAGGAGATCGGCTGAGCGCCTGAGACCACAGCTGGTGCCCTGTACGCTTGGCAGATGGCCCCCCGGTACTGGTTGGAGACTCTTGGGTGCCCCAA
>DATKHZ010000210.1:0-2561 GCA_035509995.1 Acidimicrobiales bacterium
GTGGAGCTGAGCGGCGAATCGTCCGGTCGTCTTTCCCGGCACTTGGTGCCCACCGGCGCCCGTGTCCCAGGTGGGACAACCATCGCCTATGTGCTGGCAGACGGTGAGAACGAACCAGGAAGCGAAGTTACTGCCCCTGCGGTGACGGCTCCCCCACCGGCCGATGTGCCCACAGCCGCCAACGTGTCGGTGGACGACGGGCCTGGTACCAAGCACACCATGAGCCCGCGCCAGCGCCGGGCGTTGGCTGAGGGCGTAGCTTCCAACGGCTACGAAGCCGCCGATCGGTCAGAGCGCACGGTTCCCGAGCGCACGGCTCCGGAGCGTACAGCTCCCGACGGCGCCCGGTCGAGCAACCGGGAGGCGACCGCAGCACTGGTAAGCGAGTCCTGGCGTACCGCGCCCCACTTCTCAGTGGGAAAGGATGTGCGCGCCGACCGGTTGACCGATGCCGTGCAGGCCATGAGGGCGGCTGGGACGCAGGCCACCGTCACAGATTTCTTCGCCCTCGCCCTGTCCCGTGCTCTGCAGGACCTTGGAGAGCCGGCTGACGTCGGGCTAGCGGTTGCGACGCAGTGGGGAGTCCTCATCCCCGTGTTGCGCCTGCTCGCCGGTGCCTCCGTCGCCGATGTGACGGCCCTGCGCCAGGCGGCGGTGAACCGAGCGCGGGAACGCCGCCTTAGCTCAACAGACAGTGGCCCCGCCTTCGCGACGCTGTCGAACCTGGGCCCCGCCGGGGTGACCTGGTTCAATGGCGTGGTGCCCCTCAACCAGGTCGCGTTGCTTACCGTCGGCGAAGTGTCCCTGCGGCCCGCAGTAGAGGATGGGGCTGTCGTCGCCGCTCCGATGTTCACCGCGGTGGTCACCGCCGATCATCGCCGCTACGACGGGGCGGACTCGGCCAAGCTTTTAGCTGCTTTTGTCGAACACCTGGCCGGGCTCACCGCTGAGGCTCTGAGGTGAGCGGGGGCTACGGGGTGAGCAGCCCGCCGGACAGCGCGTCGGCCCCTCGGGTCGAGGAGCAAGCGGTCGCCTGGCTGCGCACCATGCTGTTGATCCGTCGTTTCGAGGAGCGTGCGGAACAGCTGACGATGCGAGGCAAGGTACCCGGAGGGGTGCACCCCGCTGTGGGCCAGGAAGCCACTGCGGTCGGCTTCGCTGCCGCACTCTTGCCCGGGGACACGGTTTCCGCGCCGCACCGCGGCCACCACCATGCCCTGGCCAAGGGCGTCTCCCCCGATGGCCTGATGGCCGAGCTGTACGGCAAGGCAACAGGAGTCTCCCGGGGCCGCGGGGGTTCCATGCACCTCGCTGGCTTCGATGTGGGTTTCATCGGCTCCAACGGCATCGTGGGAGCCTCGGTGGGGCTGGCTCTCGGCGACGCCTTCGCGGCCCACTACCGCCGCGAGCGACGCATCGCCGTGGCCTTTTTCGGTGACGGTGGCATCAACACCGGCCGTACTTGGGAGTCCCTCAACCTGGCGGGCGCGTGGCGGCTCCCGCTGGTGGCAGTGTGCGAGAACAACTTGTACGCCGTGGAAACGCCGACCGCGCAGGTGACCGGGGGTGGGTCGATGTCGCGCCGGGCCGAAGGCTTCGGGCTCACGGCATTGGCCGTTGACGGCCAGGACGTGTTCGCTGTCCACAAGGCCGCGGTGGAGGCACGGGCTCGGGCCCTGGCGGGCGACGGGCCGACTTTCATTGAATCGCAGACCTATCGCTACTCCGGCCACGGCTCCGGCGAAGGAGTCGGTGGCTACCGGGACGCCGACGAAGTGGCTGACTGGAAGCAATCTCGCGACCCCATCGCACGGTGCGCCCAGCGGCTCTCCGAACTTGGGCTCCTGGACGACGGAGAACTCGAAGAACTCGACAAAGAGGCTAAGGAGACCGTCGAGGCAGCCGTGCGCTTCGCCGAAGAGTCCCCGTGGCCGGCACCGTTATGACACTTTCTGCACGTCTGGGGGGCCAGCAACCCGGCACCCTGGCGTTCAGCACCCGTCGCTATTTAGTTGCCTCCCTTTAGCGCGGTACTCCCACGCGGTGAGGTTTTCGCAGGGACTTTCATAGGAACTTGGCTTCAACCGTGCCGAGCTCAGCGAACTCGGCACGCACTGTGTCGCCCGGCATGGCGAAAAAGTGGCCTGTGCAGGTACCCGTGCTCACCACCTCTCCGGCCGTGGCACCGAGGGAGCGCTCGCGCAGCCAGTTGAGCAACCACGTGAGGCTCGTGACCGGGTGGCCCATGGCCGCCGTTCCTGTGCCGGACTTGACGTAGTAATCGTTGAGGTAAACGTCCATGCCCGCTTGGGACAGGTCGAACCGGCGCCAGTCGTGGTGCTTAGGCCCTTCGACGAACGCGGCGGCGCCCCCGTTGTCCAAGCACGAGCCGAAGAACCCGCTGGCGCCGTACCAGTCCTCAAAGACAGTGTCGCCGATCTCGAGCGCGGGCATGACCGACTCGATCCCGGCGCTGGCGTCGGCCTCGCTCCACGGTTCGTCACGCGGCGGGAAGTCGACACCTAGCTCAAAGGCGAACTCGCATTCGCAGTTGCGATAAT